>CAZDWR010000102.1:0-1525 GCA_964509275.1 uncultured Candidatus Saccharibacteria bacterium | reverse complement strand
ATGTTAATTATTACATTTTTAGTATTGGGTAACAAGTCTATTGGTAAAATTTTAGACGATGCCATGGAGGCGATAGAAAAAGAAAATAAAGATTTAAAAAATGTTTTACCGAAAGTTTTTGGAAAACCAAATTTAGACAAAAAATCTTTAGGAGAATTAGTGGACCTTATATCAAATACAGCATTAAAGACTGAAAATGAAAAATCAAAAGATTTATTTGGTAGAGTTTACGAATATTTTTTGGGAGAGTTTGCTAATGCTGAAGGAAAAAAAGGGGGTCAATTTTATACACCAAAATCTATTGTAAAGTTAATGGTAGAAATGATAGAACCTTACAAGGGTAGAATTTATGACCCAGCCTGTGGCTCTGGTGGAATGTTTGTGATGAGTGAAAAATTTATTGTAGAGCATCAAGGAAATATTACAGATATAAATATCTATGGGCAGGAGTCAAATCAAACAACATGGAAACTTTCAAAAATGAACCTAGCTATTAGAAATATCAATTCACAAAATGTGGCTTGGAATACCGAGGGAAGTTTTCTGAAAGATGCACACCCAGATTTAAAAGCAGATTTTATTCTTGCTAATCCTCCTTTTAATCAGTCAGACTGGGGACAGGAAATATTACAAGAAGACGCAAGGTGGAAGTACGGAGTACCACCAGCAGGAAATGCAAACTTTGGATGGATGCAACATATGCTTTACCATTTAAACCCTACAAACGGAGTGATGGCGACAGTTCTTGCAAATGGTTCACTTTCTTCAAATACTTCTGGTGAGGGAGAAATAAGAAAGAATTTAATTGAAAATGATTTAGTGGATTGTATTGTGGCACTTCCAAAACAGCTTTTTTACAATACAGGAATTCCTGCCACAATTTGGTTTTTACGAAGAAATAGAAAGGTCAGAAATAAAGAAATTCTTTTTATTGACGCTACAGAGATGGGCTTTATGAAAGACAGGGTTCATAGAGATTTTTCAGAAGAAGATATAAATAAAATTTCAGAAACGTATCACAACTGGAGAAAGTCAGATTCTGCAACGGGAGAATATGAAGATATTTTATGATATTCAAAATCAGCAGATTTGGATGAGATAGAAAAAAATGATTTTGTCCTAACTCCTGGGCGATATGTAGGAATTCCAGAAGAAGAAGATGATGGAATTCCTTTTAAAGATAAAATGAAAGATTTAACAAAAAAACTTTCAGAACAAATGGAAAAAGAGAAAAAAATGAATAGTGAAATAAAAATTCAACTTGAAAAAATTGGTTTTAAATTGTAAAAACCGTTAACGAATTACTTTTTTAGATATTGTTAACGATTTTATTGTAGAGTTTATATCTCCTTTAAATGTAAACTTTATAATATAATAAGTGTAATCACACTTATTTTTATTGTTTTAAGAACAAAGATATTAAAGAAAGCTTGAAGAATAAGGTTAAAGTAGGTATTCACTTTTTGTTTATACCAGCTTGCAATCAAAACAGCTTTATGTTAATATTACAGTATGAACAAAAATG
>CAZDWR010000101.1:0-1562 GCA_964509275.1 uncultured Candidatus Saccharibacteria bacterium | reverse complement strand
ATTTGCATCCACAATATTTTGAATTCCTTCTTGTGTTGCACCACTATCATCTAAAACCTGAAATGTTAATGGCAAATCATTATCTTTTTGTTGAAAAAAGAAAAAACTGATAGTAAAAGCAATTACTATCGATAACAGAAATATTATTAAATTTTTTTTATTCATTTTTTGAACCTTTATTATTTATAGTATTTTCTTCAGTGTCTTTAAACTTTTCAGATTGCTCAGATTTTTTACAGGTGTCAATTCCTAATAATTTAGTAACTAAACAACAACCAAGCATGGCAGATGTAAGCACTATAGCAGCTACAACATAAAACCAAGGATTAAATGTTATAGCAATATAAATCATTACTAATCCTACAATTATTCTAATTATTTTTTCTGTTTTACAAACATTACATTTTAAATTCATCATATTTATTTTTTTAATATATTTATTTATAATAATACAATCCTCTCTTAATTATTGTATCATAAATTGATATAAAATATTCATTCAAAATAAAATTATTTTTTATTTAAAATAGTTATTTTAAATATTAAAGTTAATATAAAAATAATTGTTGCTGACACAACAATTGAAGCACCTGATGGAAGATCCAGGTAATAAGAACCAAAAAGTCCAATAATAAACGCTACCAACGCAAATATAACCGCAAAAAATACATATGAATGGAAAGAGCGAGTTAGCAACTTTGAGGTTACTGGTGGAATAATTAACAATGCGCTAACTAAAATAATACCTAATAGTTTAACGCCAAGTACAACTGCCAATGCTAGTAAAATATAGAAAAGCAAATCTAGATACTTTGTGTTTATTCCAGAAGTCCAAGCCATATCTTTTGAAAGAGAAATCAGAATAAGTTTTCTAAAAAATATATACATCAATGCTAAAATTATGACAGATATGATTATAATAATCCAAACATTGACCCATGTTATAGCTAAAATATTACCGAACAGAAAACTCATTAAATCAGGTTGATACCCAGGCTGTAGTGAAATTAAAATAATTCCTAATGCCATTCCTGTTGTAAAAATAATTCCCACAACGGCGTCTGAGGCAAGTTTTGCATGCCTTTCAAGAAAAAATATAAGAACTCCAAGAAGAACTCCAATAACCAAAGCTCCTCCGAAAGGTGCCACTCCTGCCACCATAGCAATTGCTACTCCCAAAAGTGAAGCATGAGCAACTCCATCAGCAAAAAAAGACATTTTACGAAGTGTCATAAAAGAACCAAGCACTGCCAAAAGAGGAGCCAGTGCCAGGCCCGCAATAAATGCTCTTTGCATAAATTCCATTTGTAGTATTTCTATCATTATTATTTTTTAACAATAATAACACACTTAAATTAAAGCTTGAACCTGGAACTTAGATTGTAATATAAGGAAGTTTTTTTTCTTTTCTAAAAAAATATCGTAAGTGTTATTTTGTTCTTTTTATCTGTGTCTGTGTCATTCCAGAAGCGAAGCTATCTGGAATCCAGGTTTTAGAACATAGAGTGAGTAAGTTTAAAAGAAGTATTTTTCAAGAATAATTTTCTAAAATTTAAACGGGT
>CAZDWR010000100.1:0-1635 GCA_964509275.1 uncultured Candidatus Saccharibacteria bacterium | reverse complement strand
CCGAGTGAAACTAAATTATATTTTCTAATATAATTTAGTTGAAGCATCTTCGTAATTGCACAACCTGATTGTGCAATCCAGGTTTTGTCTGTATGTGCGTTCCTCGCGCAGATAGGAGAGAGAATGTGTTACCCGATGGGGATCGGACAAACTTTAATAAAGTATTTTATACGAAGAATTTTATGAAGATTTAAACGGTTTGTATTCTCAATCCTGGATTCCGGGTAACTTCGTTCCCGGAATGACACAGACACAAAGAAATGACATTCTTTGTTTAATTATTGTCCCATCAAGTCTTCAGTAGTTTCCACTACAACTTCTAATAAAACATTTGACCCTAAGATAATAGCCGTTCCTCCCAAAGTTAATCAAAGAGCATTTTTAGCCTCAGATATTTTTGTACTATCCCCTTGTGCATAGACAAATTTAAAACCTACCCATATAAAAGCTAACACTATAATTGGTATTGCTATTGTAGTTACAGCATTTACAATTACTTCCAATAACTGCCCGATGCTGTTAATGCCACTTTCACCTCCAAAAGGGCTGGTTATTGTAGGAGTAGCCAAGCTAATTTTTGGTAACAATAATAATAAAAATAATATTAATTTATACATAGTTTAATTTAATTGTACCAGTATTTTACAAAAAAACTAATGATTTTTTTGACAAATTTCGCCAACAAAACAAACATACACTTTTTCTCCAAAAGAAAGATTGATGTATGAAATTTTTTTTACAAAATCTTTTTTATTTTTATCTATTTTTAAATCTTCCCTTGTGGAAAGTCTAGTTAACGTTCGAGGTATTTTTAAAAAATCTTGATTCTTGTTAATAACAATTTTTGTTTTATTTTTTGTGTGAAAAATTATTTCCTCAAAATCTTTTTTTTCTACCCTTACTATCTTAATTCCAATATTATCTATTTTTTCGATTAAATTAATAATTTTTTCAAATTTGTAATAAGTCCAAAACCTGTCCATTTCAACCTTTTCTTTTTTCCTCACTTCAAATACTAAAAAATCTTCTTTTTTAGTATCTGTTTCTTCCGAATTAAATTCAGCAAAAATTTTTCCATCTTTATCAATAAAATAACAATCTTTTTTTTTATTTTCACAATATAAATAAATTGCTACTCTTTCTTCAATATCTATTTTTATATTTCTACTAAAAAAATTATCATAAACAATATTTACTGATTTAATTCTTTTTTCTTGCGCTTTTAATTCTTTTTCTATTTTTGATTCTGGATAAAAAATAAAATTATTTTTATTGTAAATACCAAAATACTTTTTACTTATTTGTTCTTTAATAATTTCCTTTAATAAATTTTCATTAATATAGCTTGCATTCATAAAAGAGATATTTTCTATTTTTAAAAAACTGGCATTAAAAATTTGAATAGATAAAACAACAATAATGCTGGCAGGTAAAAAATATTTAAAAAATATTTTTTTAAATATTTTTTCTCTTAATATATTTTTTCTATTTTTTGGTTTGTATGACATTTTTATTATTTTAACATAATGTGGTAATGCATATGTTATTTGTTGGTGTTGGTGTTGGTGTCATTCCTTTGTGTCTGTGTCATTCCAAAAGCTTGCTATTTGGAATCCAGGTTTTAAGACAGAGAAC
>CAZDWR010000099.1:0-1697 GCA_964509275.1 uncultured Candidatus Saccharibacteria bacterium | reverse complement strand
GCTATCTGGAATCCAGGTTTTAAAACATAGAGCAAGTAAGTTTAAAAAAAGTATTTTTTAAAAATAATTTTGTGAAAATTTAAACGGTTTACATCCTCAATCCTGGATTCAAAATAGCAAGCTTTTAGAAGGACACAGACGCTCGACGCAATGACACAGACACAAAGGAATTGATACAGACACAGAAAAACTCCTAATTTAGGAGTTTTTTATTAAGCTTGAACATATGGGATTAACGCCATAAATCTTGCTCTTTTAATAGCTTTTTCAACTTTCTTTTGATTTTTATCTGAAAGTCCTGTGTGTCTTCTGGCAATCATTCTTCCGTGTTGATTAATAAATTTATCTAATAAATCTAAATCTTTATAATCAACATGAGAAATTTTATTTTTTGCCAAAAAATCTATTTTAGAATTTTTTTTGTGCATGTTTTATTTAATATAATTTTTAAAATAATTTTTTAAAGAATTAATTATGGAAAATTCAAAGCATATTTTTGTTAAAAAAGAAAAATGTATAATAATTACTTTGAACTTTTTTAATAAAAATAGGCGAAGAATTTTCCTTAATTAAACTTTAAAATGGTATGTCTTCTGGATTAATGTCTTCCTTTGGATAATTTATTTCGTCTGTTTTTGAAGGATTTTGAGATGCAGGAGCGGAATTTTGAGAATTTTTTGTTTCATTATATTCTCCAGTTGAACCTCCTGGTTTCGCACCAAACTCAAATTGATTTAAAAGAATTTCAGTTCTGTACATTTTTTTACCAGATTCTTTATCGTCTCAAGTTCTTGTCTGCAATCTTCCTTCACAATAAATTTCTTGTCCTTTGACAAAATACTGTGCTACAACTTCAGCCTGTTTTCCAAAAGAAACAACATTGTGAAATTCTGTGTTTTCTACTTTATTTCCTGTTGCATCTTTGTAATTATAATTTGTAGCTACAGAAAAATTTAATACTGAATTACCATTTGGCATTTTTTTTAATTCCAAGGGTTGTGTAATTCTACCTATAATTTGTGCTTTGTTTAAATTCATGGTTTTAATTTATTACTTTTCTTCACTGGTTGTATCAATTATATCTCCATCTTTAACTGATTCAATTTTTTTTTCTGAATTTTCTTTTAATTCTTCAGAATCAATTCTTTCTTGATATTTATTTGTAGCTTTGTCATCAGAGACAGTTTTTGTTATAAGATATCTGAAAACTTTAGCTTTTATTTTATCCACTTCTTCTTTAATTTCTAAAACAGACTGATTACTAGATTCAAATTTTATTCATGTAAAATATCCTTTATCAAATCTTATATTTTTAGAAGCAATCTTGGTAATAATTTGGTAAGCGAGATCTATATCTACGACTTCACCTTCGGAAATTACAGAAGCGTCTTGTTTTTCAATAATATTTTTAATATCATTTACTGTTTCTCCGACCTCCTGTTGTGATAAATCTGGATTTATTAAAAACCCGATTTCGTATATATTTTTTATCATAATTTTGTTGAAACGAGAGCTGGTTAAATACGACTCGGCTGTGCTCTCGTGTTTAACGAGCCGAGTGAAATGAAATTATATAAACTTCTATACGTAGAGTATTCTAACATATTTTATTTTTTTTTCATTAAAAATTAATAATATTTTATTACTTTATTTTTTTTAAATCTAAAGAAACTGGACAATGATCAGAACCTAAAGCT
>CAZDWR010000098.1:0-1724 GCA_964509275.1 uncultured Candidatus Saccharibacteria bacterium | reverse complement strand
TATAAAAAACATGATTTACATAGACGCAGTTGCAAAAAATTATAGAAATGGAGATGAATCTTTGAAGGATATCACATTGAATATTGATAAAGGTGAATTTTTATCGATTGTTGGTTTTTCTGGCGCTGGTAAAACAACATTATTAAAACTTATGCTTGGGGAAATAAAACCAACGGAAGGAGCAATTTATTTTGATTCAATAAATATTACTAAACTTTCTTCAAATCAGCTAAACAGACATAGAAGAAATATAGGAATTATTTTTCAAGATTATAGATTGATTTCGAGCAAAACAGTTTTTGATAATGTAGCTTTTGCAATGCAGGCTGCTGGAAAGCTGGAAGCAGATGTTTTAAAAGATGTGCCTCATGTTTTAAATTTAGTTGGTTTAAAAGACAAATCAAATCGTTTTCCAGATGAACTATCTGGTGGGGAACAACAAAGAGTATCTATTGCCAGGGCAATTGTAAATAATCCCGAACTTATTATTGCAGATGAGCCAACAGGAAATCTTGACCCTATCAATACTAAAGACATTATAGGAATACTTCAAAAAATTAATGATTTTGGAACAACAGTTATACTTACCACTCATGACAAAGTGATTGTTAATGCACTAAAAAAAAGAGTGGTAACTATAGATGGTGGCAAGATTACAAGAGACGATAAAGAGGGTACATTTATTATATAAAAAATATGTTTATAACACTTAAAAGAATTATAAGTTCAGGATTTAAAGCATTTCTTAAAAATGGATTGTTATCGGTTTCATCTATTTTAGTTATGACTATTGCCATGATTACAGTTTTAGCTATTTTTTTTGCTACGGTACTTATCGGAGCAAGCGTTACACAGTTAGAAAATAAAGTAGATATAAATATTTATTTTAAACCAGATGCTCCAGTAGAAAAAATACTTGAATTTAAAAATTTGGTTAAAAATTTACCTGAAGTAAATACAGAAAAAACAAATTATGTTTCCAGAGAACAGTCTTTAGAAAGATTTAAAGAAAAACACAGGGACAATCATACGATCATAGAAGCACTTTATATTGTTGATGGTAATCCTCTTGGAGCAGTATTAAATATTAAAGCTAATGAAATAGGACAATATTCAGGAATTGCAAAATTTATAGAAGGAGAAGATGTGGTCGAAAAATATGGTTCAATTATTAAAAATCTTAATTATAATCAGAATAAACAGGCCATAGATAAATTAAGCATTTTAATAGATTATACATATAAAATTGGAATGATTATTTCTGTTATTTTGATATTTATTTCTATTGTTGTTACTTTTAACACAATGAGATTAATTATTTATACTTTCAAAAAAGAAATTTCAATAATGAGATTGGTTGGGGCATCAAAGTTTTTTGCCAGAGGTCCATTTGTAATTGAAGGAATTTTCTACGGTATCTTTTCAGCAATTCTTTCGTTATTTATAACATGAGTAGCTATAATTTATATATCACCATTTTTAAATGAAATATTTATTTTAGATATTCAACAATTTTTCTCAGAACATATTTTAGAAATTGCAGGTTCTTTAATCTTAGGAGGAATTATTTTAGGATTTGTTTCAACTTATTTGGCAGTTTCTAGATATTTAAAAGTTTAAAAAATTTTTTTGTTATTTTTGTGTTTTTGTATAGTACGTCTATATGCTCTATGTTTTAATCCGGGTAACTGCGTTCCCGGAATGACACAGACGCAAAGGAATGA
>CAZDWR010000097.1:0-1790 GCA_964509275.1 uncultured Candidatus Saccharibacteria bacterium | reverse complement strand
ATCCAGGTTTTCAGGCAGAGAACATAAAAATTTATTAAAATAATTTTTTTAATATTATTTATCAAAAAAAGAATACAAAATTATTCCAGTTGTCACAGAAACATTTAAAGAATTTTTAAATCCATTCATTGGTAATTCCACAATTTGGTCGGAAATTTTTAAAACTTCTTCATTAACCCCAAAATTTTCATTACCCATAATCACAACATTATTCTCTTTTAAAATTATTTTTTTATAATCAATAGAATTTTTATTTTGTTCCACGGAGATAATATTAAAATTTTCTTTTTTTAATTTTTCAACTAAATCTAAAATATTTTCTTGATATTCTCATAAGGTTTTTGAACCCAATGACGCCTTTTTGAAATCATTTCTTTCTCTGCCAAATCTGTCAGTTGGAGTTGCGCAATATCCAGTTAAAAAAATTTTATCAATTCCAATAGCATCTGCTGTTCTGAAAATTGCTCCAATATTTATAACAGACCTAATGGAATCTAAAATTAATATTTTTTTCATAACGACATTATACCAATTTTTTATGATAAAATTAAAATATGTTTGAATTGTTTTTTACTAAAAGTGATTTTTTAATTATTTTTTTATTTATTGCTTTAATTATTTTTTCTGTTTTAATTTCTGATTTTCTTGAAAAAAAAATCAATAATATTCATGAAGAAATATTACGCAAAATACCACATATTACTATTGGGCTTATTTTCATTTCTACTCCTTTTTTTCTTTCTCAATCTGAAATAATAATTCTTTCAATCATTTTATTTTTTGGAATTTTTATTGGAAAATATTCTCCTTTTTTTAAAAGTGTTTTTTCTATAAAAAGAGTTAGCTTTGGAATGTGAGTTACACCCTTAGCATTGGGAATTATGGCTTTTTTATGAATACCTGAAAATATTAATGCTTTTATTTTTGGAATGTTAATTTTTACTTTTTCTGATTCTATGGCGGCGTTATTTGGTCGCTTATATGGAAAAAAGAAAATCCCTTACTCGAACAAAACTTACTTAGGTTCTTTTACATTTTTTTTAACAAGTTTTATAATTATTTTATTTATGTCCGAAAACATAAATATCCCTTTATTCCTACTAGTTGCAATTTATTTAACATTTCTTGAAATAATTCTTGCCTTTGGTTTAGATAATTTATTTTTACCTATCGTTGCTTCATATTTATTTTATTTTTTATTGTTTTAAAAAACACAAAAAAAACAAGATAAATTTAAATTTATCTTGTTTTTTAATTTATATTAAATTTCTTCAACCGCTGGATTAATGAATTTTAGTTTAATTATCGTATTTCTTATTAATGATACTTGTGTTGGATTAACCTCAATATCATAAAATTTTCCGTCATCATGTTTTCCATCACCTGTAGTGTTAAACGACAATTTAATGTGTGTGTCTAACTTATCCCCTTTTCTAGTAACATTTATTCCACCACCCCCTCCAGACACTTCTCCAAAGGTTCACAATCCTGCATAAGATACGTATTGTACTCCAGAATGTATTTTTACATAAAGTGGTGAATGACCCCCAACAAGAGTAAATATTCTACTATCGCAATCTGCTCATAGACCTGATAAATCTGTAGAACACCGTAGTTTTGCTGAACTTTTTAATAGAACATGACGTCCTGTGTCTGAATCGAAGGTAGCAGAATCTCCTGTTATTGGATCGCTGCTAATACCTGCGTCTGAATCGAAGGTAGCAGAATATCCTGTTATTGGATCGCTGCTAATACCTGCGTCTGGATATAAGATATTAACTATTATTATT
>CAZDWR010000096.1:0-1911 GCA_964509275.1 uncultured Candidatus Saccharibacteria bacterium | reverse complement strand
ATATTCTCGTATTCAGCTTTTGCTTTTTCTAAATCTTCCTCAACTTCTTCTTTTGGAATTGAGACTGAAACAATAACTTCCTTCATATTTTCCGTTGTAAAGGATACTCCTTCTGGTAATTTAATATCTTCTAATCTTATAGAGTCAGAAACTGTTTCTAAAACTGATAAATCTATTTCAATATGCGCTGGAATATCTTTGGGCAGTGAATTGATTGAAATATCCAGCATTATTTTATTTAAAATATTTCCTAATTTTTCTGCTGAAGACTCCCCAATAAATTCAAAAGGTACGTTAACTTCCATTTTTTCATTCTCAGTAATTGCGTAAAAATCTATATGTCTAAAATTATCTGTTACTGGATTTAAATCAATATCTTTTACTAAGACTTTATACGAATCTTTATCTATGTTTAAATTGATGATTTGTGATGTTCCAGCTTCTTTATAAATTTTTGCAAATTCATTATAATCCATCATTATAATAATATTTTCATCAACTCCACCTCCATAAATAATTCCTCTTAGCTCCTTTCTTTCATCAAAGTCTTGCCCTAATTCTCTTTTTTGTCCTGTTAATTTAATCATTTTATTTTTTTAAATTCTTATATATACTAAATTGCTTAAATAATCCCAAATATTTTACAAAAATTTCGGCTACGACTTTGCGAAAAAACATGGCCTGTGCATAACATAAGCAATATTTTTTCGTGTTGTCTCGCTCGAAATTTGAGAAAAATCTTTCGACATTATTTAAATAATTTAGTATAAAACATATTATACAGTTTTTTTATTTTAAATCAATAAAATATATTAGGATTGTTTAAATATCTCATCGTATTTAAGTCCCGTCATTTTATTAATTTTACGCAATAAATAATAAGAAATACCGAAAATCATAAACATTACAGGAATTACTATTACGGGATAGCTTAGCATCGTTAATCTTCCAAGTTCTTCATTAAAAGCAACCGTTCCCGTAGGACTAGTAACGATTAAGCTAGCTAAAACATAATTTATCACTGCCGAAAAGAAAAAAGTAGCACTCAAAAAATAAGTAGCTTTTAACAATAATTTTTCAAATTCTTTTGTGCTCTTAGATTCTTCTAGTCTCTGCTTAATCTTCTCAACATTCATAATATTTGGATTATAAATTAATGTTCTAATTAACGGGTAACGGGTGTATGTAGAAATAATTACGGCAAGTCCAATAATTCCCGGAATCGCCGCTTCTTTAATGGCAAGTCATTGTGTGTCTAATTCCAAAAGGCCTATACCTCCCGTTAGTAAAATACTTATTATTCCCAGCAAAGCAATAAAATTATTTTTTTTATTTTTAATACGCTCAAATATTCCTCAAGCTAGAGGAAACATTAATGCGATAATTAAAGCATTAGTTACTCCCAGAAAATCATCGCCACTAAATTTAATAAGTATGATAGTGGGAATTATAATACTGACTAACAAATCAATCATTGGACGAGGTTTGTATTCTGACGTTTTTTTTATGTTTTTTTGTATTTCTTGGCTCATGTGTTTAATTATTTATTAAAGACATTTTACAATATAAAACTTTAAATACAAAGATTTTCTTGAATTCAACTCTGAGATGAGAACAATCAAATTTTAAAATAATATTGATTTGTGTTTGTGTATGTGTCTGTGTCTGTGTCTGTGTCATTCCTTTGCGTCTGTGTTTGTGTTTGTGTCATTCCAAAAGCTTGCTATTTGGAATCCAGGTTTTAAGATACAAAGAGTATAAATTTAAAAAAAGTATTTTGTACAAAGAACTTTGTGAAAAACTTGTACTCGAGTTCCATCGGGTATTGAACGGCTCATAACTTCAATCCTGGATTCCAGATAGCTTCGCTTCTGGAATGACACAGACGCCAACACACGATGCAATGACACA
>CAZDWR010000095.1:0-2011 GCA_964509275.1 uncultured Candidatus Saccharibacteria bacterium | reverse complement strand
GAATCTATTAATAATAATATTTTCAATAGAGAAATTTTAGGAGAAAAATTTTCACAAATAGAAGGGGATTCTATAAAAAAAGGAAGATTAATGACCTTGCTTTTAAATGATATTTCTAGCCAAGTGGAAAAAACTGGATCAGATAATATCTTTGGATTTGGAAACAGAGATAATATAAATATTGTTCATGCCAACCAGAATCCTAATATGTTAGAAATAATCAAAAGAGCAGAAAACATTTTAATCAATCACACATTAACGGGAAATATAAAAGCTGAGGGAGTTTGAGTTGAGGATGTGGCTTCTAGACAATTTGGAGTGAACAATGAAGAATATATAAAACAAGATGTAGGAAGGGTTATAAGTGAAGTTCCTTTTTCTGAACAAAATAATTTAGAAACAACAGTCAATATTTCTGGAGAAAATATAAAAATAACACCAGAGTTTTTTAGAAGTCCAAATGGTCAAATTAATCAATTTGCTTTTGATTTAACAACTAGTGGCGAAGAGTTGAAATTACTTTCTAGTGAAGTTTTAAAAGAAAATTGAGAAGTTAATATATCAGATTTTAATCAAAATCACATTAATGATGTAGCAGTGAGAGTAAATATTATGCAGAAAGTAATGGAAGAGATGGCAGTTAACGGAAAAACGGGGTCAGAAGAATACATTTTTTTACAAGAGCAAGTGAGACATAATATTAACTCTATTCAAAGAGAGTTTGGAAATATTTTTTCTGTTCAGGAAAGTGTTGTTGGGTGAGATAGTACAGAGACGGAAAATATACAAGGAATTGAAGAGTCTTCAAGCATAGAGTTAGATAAACAGAATGCAACCATTGCTGTAAATAGAGATGTCCAAAGACTATATGGAGGGAAAAGCATTTGGGGAGGAATTAAAGAAGGAAGTGATAGTTTAGATTGACAAGACTTTAGAAATAGAGACGTGTCCGAAATAATGAAAATTGATAAAGAATATTTTGAATTAAAAGAATTATTGGGAGATGATGGATTTAATCATAATGAAGTTGGAACATCAGATGAGAAATCTGTTTTTAAAACACAAGTTTATGTAAAAGAACTTATTGAGAAAAGTGGACTAGAACCTCTAGTAAATGAAAAATTGGAAGAATTTATGCTAAGAGCAAGAGCTGAAATTCCATTTATTGAAGAAGGTTTTTTACAAGATAAAAGATTTAATATAAGCAATGTTCCAATTATGGCAAGTTCTGATAGAATAATGGTAAATGTTGATGAAATTATGGAAAAAATAAACAATATTTTAAAAGAACAGTCTTTGGGTAAAAATATGGAAACTGAGTTGCAACAAATAACTTCGGAAGCTAAATCATTATCATTTCCAAATACTGAAGAAGGTTTTGAGAATGCTAAAGCTTTGGCTAAAAAAATAAGTTTAGAAAATAGAGTTGATGAATTTTTGAAAGGGGATTAAAAAGAAGTCCAAAATAAGTCAAGTTAATGTAATGTCCAATAACATTAAATGCTTGACTTTTTCAGTATCTCTGATATACTTATATCAGTTAATTTGAAGAAGTAAAATTTTTTAAATTTCCTTTGCAGAGAGCAGAGGTTAATGAAGTTAATTTAAGAGGAGTTGTTCCTCAGGAGAATGTTATGAGAAAATTTTTTTTAGTGTCAACTGTGTTGCTTTTTGTTTTTGCTGGAACAGGTTGTTCTAGCAACCTAACAAAGGCCGACAGTGCTGTCGGTCTCATGGGCAATTTAGGTAAGGCAACTCAAGAAATTGCAAAGGGGCACGCAGCGATGCGTGTTAATGAGGTTGCTATAGTCGCAGCCTCAGGAACAGGTTCTGAACTTGTTTTGGGACAAAAAAAAACTATGAGTAATCTACATTACCTAGAGAGTATTATTGTGGATTACACAAAAATAACAGTGCAAAAAGCACTGGAAGAAAAAAAAGAAAAGTAAGTCTGTAGAGGGCGAGCTTCGCTCGCCCTCAAAATTAACTTTATTTAGTTCGTTCTTTAAAA
>CAZDWR010000094.1:0-2042 GCA_964509275.1 uncultured Candidatus Saccharibacteria bacterium | reverse complement strand
AATACGAGAGCACAGCCGAGTCGTGTTTAACCAGCTCTCGTTTCAACAAAATTATGAAAAATGAAGATAATGATGCGGCTCCTGAAGAATATCATAAGCATACCCAAAAAGTAAATAAATGAATAAAAAAATTCTTTTTTATTTTTTTAACAATAGTTATTATCTTGCCAATACTTGCACTTTTTACGTATCCATTTATTTCAGGAACTACAGAAAATTTCAAAGTTGGAGAAGTTTTTGAAATTAAAAAAGGAATGGGCGTTTCCGAAATTGCTAATTTTTTAGAGGAAGAAGAATATATAAAATCTGCTATGGTATTTAAAATATATGACCGTTGAAACTCGTTTGTGACAGGGGATAAATCAGGGATTAAAGCAGGAAAATATGTTTTTAAACACCAGCTTGATGTTTTTGGAGTCTATAATAGGCTTAAGACAGGAGAGTCTGGAATAGAAAATATTAAATTTACAGTTATTGAAGGAGAGGCTAATTTTTCCATTGCCAAAAGGTTGGGAGAAAAATTTAAAGGAATTTCAGAAGAAAGATTTTTAAGATTAGCTAAAGATTATGAAGGATTTTTATATCCCGATACTTATCTTTTTTCACCGCATGTTACAGAAGAAGTTATAATTAGAACGATGAAAGATAATTTTGATAATAGGGTTAGAAAAATTATAAATAAAGTTGAAAAGTCAAACAAATCTTTAGATAAGATTGTAAATATGGCGGCCATGATTGAAAATGAAGCTGGAAATGCATCGAGAGCTACAAAAAGAAAAGTGTCGGGTGTTTTATGAAATAGAATTGAGATAGATATGTTGTTGCAAGTGGACGCGGTATTTGCTTATATATTTCAAAGACATTTACCAAGAACACTTTATTCTCATTTAGAAGTTGATTCTCCTTACAATGTATATAGATATACAGGGTTTCCTCCCACACCAATAGGCAATCCTTCTTTTAGTTCCATTGATGCTGCTATGAATCCAACAGAGACAGATTATTTATTTTATCTTACGGGTAGAGATGGTATTTTTTATTATGCAAAAACTTATGCAAAACATAAAGAAAATAAGTTAAAGTATATTACTAATTTTGTTAGACCTGTTGTTGTTGAGGTTGTAGAAGAAAATATTGATAAAGAAGTGTAATTTTAATTTTATTAAATAATAATTAACCAGGAATTGGTCCCCCCAGCGTGACTTGCAAACACAAAAGTACTGCAGTCTCACGCGCGTGCCCGTAAAATACCAAAAGACTTATTGTGTTTCTTTTGGTTATTTTACAAATACTCTTGGGGTGTGACTTCGTCGTGGGGGCGTAAAAAGTTGAAAAAAATATTCCCTTTGGTCATTTTTTTTCAAACTTTTTACATAGCCCCACTTTTTTCAATTCCTAGAGGGCGGACAAAATACAATCAAAAAAATCGCTAAAGCGATTTTTTTGAGTATTTTGTCCGCCCTCTAGGAATTGAACCTAGGACCGTCAGCTTAAAAGGCTGCTGCTCTACCAACTGAGCTAAGGGCGGATTATTTTATTTTAAAGTCTTTGTTGACTATATTTAAATTGTATTCAAATATCACAGCAGCTCTTTTAAGTTAAAAGCCATTCGGAGTGCTACCCAGCACTCCTCATCTCTACCAACTGAGCTAAGGGCGGATATATTTTTATTCAATCAAGTCTAAAAAGTCTCAAAATTATATCAAAAAAGTTATGTTTTGCAAATATAAAACTTGGATTCAATTTTGAAGTGGCAATAATCAAATTTTGGAATAGTATTAATTTGTGATTGTGCCTCTGTGTCTGCGTCATTCCTTTGCGTCTGTGTCATTCCAGAAGCGAAGCTATCTGGAATCCAGGATTAAAGTACAGAGCATTTAAATTTTTACAAAATTCTTTGTACAAAATATTTTATTAAATTTATACCTTCTTTATCATAAAACCTGGATTCCAAATAGCAAGCTTTTGGAATGACACAGACGCACGGCACAAACACAAACACAAGCAAAAAATATAGAAAAAAATTTATAATATTTTGTTAA
>CAZDWR010000093.1:0-2049 GCA_964509275.1 uncultured Candidatus Saccharibacteria bacterium | reverse complement strand
AAATTTAGATAATTACTTAAAGGGCTATGCTTATGATAAAAATGGTAAGGCAAAAAAAACTAGATTTTCATTTTTGCTTTTAGAAAAATATTTAAATAAATTATTATCTGGAAATTTACCAGAAGAAGAGAAAATAATAATTTTGCCAGGAATTAGAGGGGTTGGTAAAACAACTCTGCTTTCTCAGTTATATTTTGCAAAGGACTTTATATCTAGAAAACATTCTGATGTTTTAGAGATGCTAGAGAAATTAGATGAAAAAATATATATATCTGCAGACAGATTGTTATTAGAAAACATATCTTTAAAGGAGTTTTTTGATTATTTAGAAGAAAATATTTTTGGAAATTTAATTAATAATAACAAAAAAATATTAATTCTTATTGATGAGGTGCAATATGATCAAAAATGGGATTTATTTTTAAAATTACTTTTTGATAAAACTAAAAATAATAATAATATTTTACTTGTTGCTACTGGCTCATCTGCTATATTTTTGAATAAAAAAAATAAGGACTTAGTGAGAAGAACCAAAACTGAAAGAATTTTGCCAGAAAAATTTATTGAGTATTTAATTTTACATCAGGATAGTTACCCAAAAGCTTCATTGTCAGTCTTGATAAAACAATCAATATTTGAAAGTAAAAATGCAAAAGAAGTTTTTGATGGTTTGAGTAAAATAAAACCATTAATTATAGAAAAATTATCAAACATAGAAAGATTATCAGAATATAAAACAGATTATTTTTTAAGGGGTTCATTCCCATTTTCTGCTGAAATGGATACACGGTCTTTAGCAATGGATAGAATAAAAAATATGATATTAACAAATATTGTTCAGAAAGATTTAATTTTATCTGGAGATTTTGACGCTGAAACTTTAGTAAAAATACCAGATGTTTTATTTCTGTTGTCGAATTCTGATGAGATAAGCACAGGTAATTTAGCAGAAACTTTAAATTTGCATTCAAATACAATTAATAAAATATTATCTGTTTTAGTGGATACAGAAATTTTAGTTGAATTAAAGCCTTATGGTCAACCTTACAAGCAAATAAGAAAATCTTCTAAATTTCTTTTTATAAGTCCAAACATCAGAACTTCACTTTTAAATGGATTTTTAGGAGCCGGTATAAAAGGAAAAATGTTGGAGGATTATATGGCTTTGATTTTCGAAAAAGAATTTCGTGGGAAGGCAGAGATATATTATGATTATGGAAAAGGTGGGGCAGATTTTATAATGAGATTTTTAGATAGAAGCGAGATTGTTATAGAAGTTGGGTTTGGAAAGGAAAAAGTAAAACAAGTAGAAAATACTTTAAAAAAAACAAAAGATAGGGCAAGATATGGAATAATAATTGGAAGTAAAAACTTAGAATTAGTAGATGATAAAATAGTTAAAATACCTTTAGATTATTTATTATTAATGTAATATGACTAAACAGGATTTAAAAAAGAATATTGGAGATAAGGGAGCGAAAATCGAACACAGCGACACAGATTTTCGCTCCACCACACCTCAAAAAAAAGGAGTGAAAAATCCTGCGGATTTTTCACTCCCAAAAGATTGGATTGAAACTACTTTGGGGGAGGTTGTGGAAATTAAATATGGAAAAGACCATAAAAAATTAGAAGATGGAAAAATTCCTTGCTATGGCTCAGGAGGACTTATGAGAAAAGTTGAAAAGTTTTTATATGATAAACCATCAGTTTTAATTCCAAGAAAAGGAACGATTTCAAATTTATTTTTTATTGAAGAGCCTTTCTGGACTGTTGATACTTTATTCTATACAAAAATAAATGAAGATAAAATTTTACCAAAATTTCTTTTTTATAAGTTAAAAAATGAAAAATTAGAAAGTTTGAATGTTGGTTCGGCTGTTCCGAGTTTAACAACAGCAGTTTTAAATGATTTCAAAATAAACCTTCCATCACTTTCACAACAAAAAGAAATTGCGGAAATTCTATCGTCTTTTGATGATAAAATCGAGTTATAGACTTCTCCAATACACAATTACACCCAAATCACACCCGATTCCAATACAAAAA
>CAZDWR010000092.1:0-2101 GCA_964509275.1 uncultured Candidatus Saccharibacteria bacterium | reverse complement strand
TTCTCCGCACTGCTCGAAAATTATCCCACACAACCACTTAAGAAGTCCGACCTCTGACACAAACAAAAAAACTATTATTTATTATGATTTCTAACCTTCTCTAAAACCTCTTTTTCTTCTTCGCTTAATTCCTGACTAGCAATAAAGTTATTAACTTCTTTTAAAACAACCCTTGTTCTTTCTCGAGAATATAAAGAAGTCATAATAATCCCCTCACCATTACCTGAAACAAACGCAATAGAAAATGATTGATTGCCCCCAACTCCCATTTCTAAATAAGGATTATATTTTTTAAATTTTACAATTTTATTATTTTTAAATGATTTATAAATATTAATAAAATTTTGTTCAACATTGTGTTTATGAATGTTTAACCTGTCTATATTTTCATTTATCCTTTTAATATCAGTAAATATTTTATCATTCAACTGTAAACCTGGGATTTTATTCACCCTATTTAAAATTTTTCTTCTAGAAAAGTAATTGTAAATTAAAATAATAAAAATTAAAATAATTAAAAAAAATATTATGTCCTGTTGTCCAAAAGGTTCTGAGAAACCTAAGCTATCTTGTTTGATAAATGATAAGTAATTTATTATTTTTTCCATGTTTATATTATACTATTTTTATGTTTATTAACCAACGGCTTATTATTATTGCTTTTTTTTTTTAAGAATGTATAATACTGTCAATTATGTAAAAAGATAAGGTTCATTTTGCAAAATATAGATAGCAGATTTAAATAGCTTAAAATCTCCTGTTGAACCAAACTAAAAATTAATATGACTACAATTAATCAATTAATAAGAACTAAAAGAAAAAAACAAGTTAAAAAACCCAAGGCTGCTGTTTTAAGAAACGGATTTAATTCACTTAAAAATAAGCCAACAGAATATTTTTCTCCTTTTAAAAGAGGTGTTTGTACTAAAGTTACAACAAAAAACCCTAAAAAACCTAATTCAGCTGTAAGAAAAATTGCAAGAGTAAAACTTACTAATGGAATAGAAGTAACTGCTTATATTCCTGGAGAAAAACATACCCTGCAAGAGCATTCAGTAGTGCTGATAAGAGGCGGGAAAGTAAAAGACATTGGTGTTCGTTATACTGTTGTTCGTGGAAAATTAGATGCTACTGCTGTTGAAGGAAGACAACAAGGGCGATCTAAATATGGAGCAAAAAAACCTAAAAAATAAAAATATCTGAAAAATCTTTATAAATTTTCAGTAAAAAAGTTCAAAGTATATTTATACATTTTACTTTTTTACTAAAAATTTACTTCGATTTTTCAAATATTTTATAATTTAAAAAAACATATGAGAAGACCACATAAAAAAATAGAAAGGGTTAGTCCAGATTTAAAATATAACTCAATGAAATTATCTAAATTTGTGAATTATATTATGCTTGATGGAAAAAAATCTATCGCATTAAAAATAGTTTACGATGCTTTAGATATTATTAAAGAACAAGGTGAAAAAAATCCATTGGAGATTTTTGAAACAGCATTAAAAAATGTTGGTCCTGAAATGGAAGTAAAATCACGAAGAGTTGGAGGAGCTAATTATCAAGTTCCAATACCTGTTTCAGCAGACAGACAACTGGCCCTAGCAATGAGATGAATTATAACTTTTGTCAGAGCTGGAAAAGGAAAAACAACTAAAGAATTATTAGCAAATCTTTTGATAGAATCTGCTAAAGGAGAAGGTCCTGCAGTAAAAAAGAAAGAAGACACTCATAAAATGGCTGAATCAAATAAAGCATTTGCTCATTTTGCTTGATAAACTTAGATAGTAAACTTTATTTAAAAAAAGTTCTAGCTTAAACTGCTAGGCTTTTTTTTGTGTTTGTGTTATTGTGTCGTGCGTCTGTGTCTGTGTCTTTCCAGAAGCGAAGCTATCTGGAATCCAGGTTTTGAGGCAGAGAACTTATAAATTTAATAAAGCATTTTTTAAAAATAATTTTCTAAAGACTTAAACGGCTTACAACCTCAATCCTGGATTCCAGATAGCTTCGCTTCTGGAATGACACAGACACATCGCACACAATACAAAGGAATAACACAGACACAGACACGAGATACAAATACTACATCTACAACAAA
>CAZDWR010000091.1:0-2101 GCA_964509275.1 uncultured Candidatus Saccharibacteria bacterium | reverse complement strand
GGATCTCCTGTTATTGGATCTATGATAATAGGATCTCCTGTTATTGGATCGATGATAATAGGATCTCCTGTTATTGGATCGATGATAATGCCTGCGTCTGGATCTAAGATATTAACTATTCTTCTGATCTCATTGGCTCTGTTACCATCACTATCTGTCACATTATATCTTATTAGATATGTTCCAATTCTTGCTGTATTTATGGGAAGGCCAGTGACAACAATATGCCTTGTAATATCTCCATCAATAGCATCACTGGCTGTTGCTCCATCATCCTCATAGACACTTCCTTTGTTTATTGTAATATTAGAATCTCCTACCAATGACATTGATGGAGCATCTGCATCTAAAGTTATCAAAATCTCAACGACAAATTCTTCATAAGCGCCTACCTGCCCAAATGTTGAGCGCAAAAAACCAGAATGATTAAATCCTTCCTCTCCGTCTTTGTCAAATCTTGAATTAGAAAATCGTGAAACATCAAATTCTGATTTTCTAACACCCCTAATAACAACCTTATTTAACCCTACACTTAACTTTCCGAAGTCCACTATTTTAATTCCTATTCTGTCTCCAGCATCAATAACTTTATAAAAATTCTGATTATTCAAAGATACATAGACAGAGCTGTCTGTGTGTTTATTTCCTGTTCCAGTATCAAAAACCCCAATATTTAATTTTACAAATTCATTCGTTGTATAACTAGCTTGTGAAAAAGTAGCCATATATGTGTTTCTTTCTCCAGTATATGTTGCTGCAGAAACCTTAGAATATCCAAAAATAATTAACAATAACATTACTAAAATAATAATTATTGATATTGACAATGTTTTCTTTTTGAAAAATCATGCCATTATGCTTATAAAGAAAAATCCAAGTGCTATATAAATAATTATTTTTCAATCTATTTTAGATAATTCTGAAGCAAGCTTTAAATCACCTTGTAGTTCATTTTTACTTTTACCCAGCGTTCCATACTCAGCCAATATTTTGTTATCACTATCTGAAATAATTAAAAAAGCTTTTGCTCCAATACATTCTTTTTGAATTTTTACTTCTACCTTAGGCACAGCTCCCAATGAAGTTTTTTGATCAAAAGTACAGGTTTCATTTAAAACATCTAAAATTCCATAAGTTAATATTATTTCTCTTTTATTTGTTGTTGATGATATTTTAAGAGTAGCTATATCTCCTTTTTTATAAGAAGCTTGATCAGCAATAACCCTATTAATATTTGCATGCTTTCCTGGGATTGTTAAATCAAAAACTTTTTCTAGATTATCTTTTTCTAATTTTATTTTATAAAAACCTGGGTTTAATTCTGGAATTGTATAAATAAAATTGTTCCGCTCTTTGCTGTTACTTTGTCAGTTAATAATTTCTGTTTTAATTTTTTTTCCAAAAAGAGTTCTTTCAAAAATACTCATCTTAATTGATTCTAAATTTTTACTTTTTTCACACTGAATAATATTCCCTTTTTCAGTTTTATTTAAAAAACACGATTGAAATATGTTTCCAATACTTTTTATTTCTTTTTTAGGTTCTACTTCAATAATAGAAAATGAAAGAGGCAAACCACTTTGATCATTAATAAATAATGCTATGCTGCTTACTCCTGCATCTTTTATAATATAATTAAAACTTTTTTCTATGCTTCTAGCTTTTGGTATTTCTATAATATCTGGAAAGGCAATCTTTCTTATTGAGTTTCCTTGAGAGTCTCTCAAAGAAATTCCATAATTAACTTTTTCATCATTGGTCTTGCTTCTATTTACAACTTTAAAACTGAATACTTCTTGATTATTTTCTACAGCAAAATTATGCACCGACACATCTGCAATTTTAATAGGTTCGGCGAATACAAAACCTGACCATAAAAATAATATCATTATCAAAATAATTTTTTTTATCATATACTTTCATTATACATTATTTTTTTACAATATATTCTATTTTTAATCTTCAACAGTGGAAAAAACAAAAACCGCAATATTTAAAAAAATGCGGTTTTTATTTTTATTTTTCAAAAATCTAACAAGATTATTTTACAGCTTCTTTTAATTTTTTACCAGCTTTAAATTTTGGTGCTTTTCTTGCAGAA
>CAZDWR010000090.1:0-2119 GCA_964509275.1 uncultured Candidatus Saccharibacteria bacterium | reverse complement strand
AGGAAGTAATAAAAATAGTTTTGAAATAAAATTTGCTTTTTTAGTATTGTAAGTGTATATTTTATGTATGTCATTAGAAAGTAATAAAAGAATAGAGGGAAATAAAGCGCTGGAAAAAATAAAAGAATCGTTAAAGAAGAATCTTGATTCAAAAGAAGTGTCTCAAGAAAATATTGATTCTAAAAGTTCAAAAGAAGTGCCAGACGAATGTTTACCAGAAAAAAAGTTTCCCGAGGACAAGCCAAAAAAGGGTGGAACATGACATGACAATTATGATAATTATTAGCTTGGTTATTAGACGGACAATTTATTTATAGTCCGTTTTTTTTCTAAAAGTTTAAAAAAGATTTCTTTTTTTAATTGTCCACAATTTATTAAAAAAAATAGTTTTAAAAAACTTGACTTTTATGCTTAGATGGAATATAATTCTTCCATTATTTTACTGAATATTTTGTTCCAAACATTATATTTTTAAAAAATAATATTGGACTTTGACAATTGAATAATAAAATATTAAAAACGGAGATAATATTGTTTACAATATTATCTCATTAATCGTTTTGAATATGTTTTTTCGTCCATGCACCATCCAGCACTACTTTTTTTATTTTATTGAAATTTTTAATTTTGATATTTTAGAAAAAGTAGTGCTGGATGGTGCTGGACACTGAACTCTCACATACCAGAGAGAGTTCAAACAGGTGTATGTCGTAAGACGTACATTGCATTATTTAAAATGGTTACTCGTATAAAATAGACCGATGTGATTTTTAATTACATTGGTCATAGTCACAGATTGCTAACGCGGTCTGTGGCGGAGAATCAAAAGCAAAATATTGCCCAGCACCACTTTTGTGGGGATAGATAATTTAAATAAGACACTTTGTTATATTACAAAGAGTTGCATTTATATTTACTATTCTTTTCAAAAGTGGTGCTGGGACATTCGTATTTTTGGAATTTTCTAATGAAAGTTTCATCAAGAGCGTATGGTGAATGCCTTGACTGATAAGAGCGATGAAGGACGTGGTAATACTGCGAAAAGCTTCGGGGAGTTGTATAACAAGCGTTATTACCCGGAGATTTCCGAATGGGGAAACCTTATAGAGTAAACCTCTATAATCTTGGTTACATAAGTGAACTAAGAAGCAAACGCGGGGAAGTGAAACATCTCAGTACCCGCAGGAATAGAAACTAAAACAAGTATTCCGCAAGTAGCGGCGAGCGAAAACGGAGAAGCCCAAACCCAAGAGATTTTATTTTTTGGGGGTTGTAGGGTATAGACTTCTTTACGAGCAGAGTCAAAAATTGAAAGATTAGGAGAATTAGCTGGGAAGCTAAACCGAAGAGGGTAATAGTCCCGTAAACGAAAATCTTTCAACTCTGTTGTCTATGTCCCTGAGTAGCCCAGGACAACAATAGCCGGGGTGAATCTAGCAGAACTAACTGCTAAGGCTAAATATCTTATCAGATCGATAGTGAACAAGTACCGTGAGGGAAAGGTGAAAAGTACCCCGGAAGGGGAGTGAAATAGATCTGAAACCATATGCTTACAAGGAGTCGGAGCAGACAATTTATTGTTCTGTCACGGCGTGCCTATTGAAGAATGAGCGGGCGAGTTTATATATATAGCAGCTTAAGTGACTATGTCACGCAGGCAAAGGGAAACCGAGTGTTAATAGCGCGACAGAGTCCATCTCTAAGTAGATTTTGATAAAAAATCTTTAGAAATTTTATTCATAAAAATACTTTATTTTTATGAAGTGTAAAATTTTACATAGAATAAAAATAAATATTTTTTAGATAAAATTAATAAGATTTTTGAAAAATATATTTAGAGATGGGCTCATATTGTTATATGTATAAGACCCGAAGCTAGGTGAGCTTACCATGAGCAGGTTGAACCTTGTCGAAAGATAAGGGGAGGACCGAACCCACGCGCGGGCAACACGCGGGGATGACTTGTGGTAAGGAGTGAAAAGCTAACCGAACCTAGTAATAGCTGGTTCTCTCCGAAATAGCTTTAGGGCTAGCGTTAGATGTTCCTTCCGGGGGTAGAGCACTGGAAGAAAAAGACTTGCAGAAATGCGGCTTTTTCTATCAAACTCCGAATACCGGA
>CAZDWR010000089.1:0-2180 GCA_964509275.1 uncultured Candidatus Saccharibacteria bacterium | reverse complement strand
GCGGTTCAGAGTTGAATCCAAACATATTTTTTTAATTTTCCAAGTTCTATGATAGAATAAAAACATGACTTTTAAATATATACAAAACTTTTTTTTCTTTGGTTTTTTAGCTATTGCAACAATATTGTTTTTTTACCTTATTGGGAACTTTATTTTTACTATTTTTTGAGCAATAGTATCAGCAATTATCTTTTATCCCTTATATAAATGATTTTTAAAAAAAACAAAAAACAGGGAGAATTTATCATCTCTTTTATCTACTATCTTTGTCTTAATAATAGTTATTTTCCCTATTGCTTCAATTACGACTATTTTTACCAAAGAAGTTGTTGAAATAACAAAAAATGTATCTTCAACATCCATTTTGGAATCTATAGATAATCTTTCTAATAACAACTTCATATATTCCACCTTAAATAATTTTGGTATTAGTCTTGAAGAAGTCAAAAAGACAGCTGTGAATTCTTTTGAAAAAATATTAACAAAACTTGGGGAAATCTCTTTAGAGTTTGGAAAAAATACTTTACAAGTCATTATAAACTTTTTCATAATGATTTATTTATTATTCTTCTTTTTTAGAGATGGTAAAAAAATGCTCATTAAAATTTCTGATATTATACCCCTTGGAAATAATATAGAAAAAAATATTTTTACTCGCTTCATAACCATAGTTAAATCAATTTTTAAAGGTACTATAATCATAGCTTTAATTCAAGGAACCATAGGAGGTTTATTGTTCTTCGCCGTGGGCATAGAAGCTGCATTTTTATGGGGAATAATCATGTTGATATTATCTATTATTCCAGCAGTAGGTCCAGTTATAATTATTCTACCAACTTCTTTATTTTTTCTTTTTACTGGAGAAACCTGACAAGGACTAATATTGCTACTAGGAACAATAATTGTTTCTACAGTGGACAATGTTTTACGTCCGATACTGGTAGAAGGAGATACTCAAATTCCCAATATTATTATTATGCTATCTATTTTTGGAGGATTAGTGCTTTATGGAATTAGTGGTTTAATAATTGGCCCAATTATTGCTGGAATATTTATAACAATGTGGAGTATATTTGAAGAAAAATATAAAAAAGAATTAAAAAATAATTAGTTATATTTAATATGTTAAAAGAAAAAATAAAAGAAGATTTGAAAAAAGCTATGCGAGAACATAATGATATAGCTAAAAATACTTTAAAAGGAGCTTTGGCGGCTTTTACAAATGAATTAATATCACTTAAAAGAACTCCACGGAATATTCTTTCAGATGAAGAAGAATTAGCAGTACTCAAAAAAATGGAAAAACAAAGAAAAGATGCTATTTTAAAATTTACTGAAGGCAATCGAGAAGATTTAGTTAAATTAGAAGAAGCAGAAATTGAAATTTTAAAAAAGTATTTACCTTCCATGATGACTATCGAAGAAATTACAAAAATTGGAATACTTAAAAAAAAAGAATTGGGAATCACAGATATTTCTAAAATGGGAATATTGATAGGTGCAATATTAAAAGAAACTTCTGGAAAAGCAGATGGTTTGATGGTAAAAGAAGTAGTTTTATCTCTGCTTGATTAAAATTTTATTGTTATTAGAAATACTATTGACTTTTTAAAAAGATGTGCTATTATTGGAGTTGGTATAATAAGTTAAATTTAGCAAACAAGGAGCTAAAAAAATGTTACCCATTAAAATTAAAACTTTAAATGAAACTAAAAAAAAAAGTTTCCTATTAGAGTTTTTAACTGCATTGCCTGTCATGATTATTACAGGATTGATTATTATTTTTTTTCTAAATAAGATCGAACAAAAAGAATGCCTATACTGGCAAGAGAGAGCAAAAACAGAAAAATCATTCTCTCTGACAGAATGGCAAAAAGGTCAATGTGACCACCACAGCATATCAATTGATGCACCCGTGCGTGCATCAAAATGATTAGAACCCCCCCCCCGATATTTTTATTGGGGGTGTTTTTTTTAAACAAAAAATTTAAATAAAATTAATTCTGTTTTAACCTAATACTGCTTTATATTTGGATCTGTTGTGTTTGCACTTGTATTTGTGTTGTATTTGCCTCTGTGTCTGTGTCTGTGTCTGTGTCTGTGTCATTCCAGAAGCGAAGCTATCTGATCTGTACCCCAAAATTTAGAAACAAAAAGAGCGTCATTCTGTTTTCTTTTGT
>CAZDWR010000088.1:0-2181 GCA_964509275.1 uncultured Candidatus Saccharibacteria bacterium | reverse complement strand
ACAAATTTTATTGAAAAATAAACACAATGTGGTATAATTTTGCCACAAATTATAAAAAATATGACAGAAAATAATAGTAAAATAGTAGGTGAAATGTTTGCATTTGGTGCACATTACGGTTACTCAAAAACAAAAAGACATCCAACAATTAAAAATTTAATTTACGGAACAAAAAATTCTCAAGATATTATAGATCTTGAGAAAACAGAATTAGCAATTAATAATGCCAAAGAAAGATTATCAGAAATTTTTTCAAAAGGTGGACATGTTATTTTTGTAGGAAATAAAGCAGAAATAAAAGATTTAACTCCAGAACTTGCAAAATGTGATAAAATTTCATATGTAAATAATAGATGGATTGGAGGGACTTTAACTAACTTTGCAGAAATCAAAAAAAGAATTGCAAAACTAAAAAAAATGATGGATGATTCTGAAAAAGGAGAATTCGGAAAGTTTACAAAAAAAGAAGCTTTAAAAAAAGAAAAAGAAATTTTAAAGCTTAAAAAATATTATTACGGACTTTTAGAACTTGTTAAAAAACCAGATGCAGTTATTATTGTAGATTCAAAAGATGAACATATCGCGGCTGCTGAGGCAATTCAAATGGGAGTTGATGTTATTTCAATTGTAAACACGGATACAAATATAACTGGAATTAAATATCCAATTTTAGCAAATGACAGATCAAGGGGCGCTATAAAGTACATTATTGAAAAATTATTCAGTGTTTGTAATAAAAAAAAAGATTAGTATGACAGAAATAACATTAGATTTAGTAAAAACATTAAGAGAGCAAACAGCAGTCTCAATTATGCAATGTAAAAAAGCTTTAGAAGAAGCTGATGGTGATTTAGAAAAAGCAAAAATTGCTTTGACTAAAAAATCAGGAGAAATTGCTGCAAAGAAAGGGGATAGAGAATTAAAATCAGGGATTATCTTAATAAAAGATGGAACTATTATAGAATTTGGTTGTGAAACTGATTTTGTAGCAAAAAATGAAGATTTTACTGCTATGGCAGAAACAATTTTGGAAAAAATTGTTACAAATTCACTTGAAAATGATTCGGAAGAAATTAAAGAATTGCTTACGGAGGCGACTCAAAAGTTTGGAGAGAGAGTTGATATTATCCGAAAAGAAACTATTTCTGGAAATTTAGCTCATTATGTTCATGGGAATAAATCAGTAGGAGCAATTGTTTCTTTTAAAAATGAAGTTTCGGAGAGCTTAGGCAAGGATATTTCAATGCATATTGCAGCACAAAATCCTAGGTATTTAAAGAAAGATGATATTGATTCAGATGAGCGGTTAAAAGCTGAAGAAACTTTAAGAGAGGAAGTGTTGGATAAACCAGAAGCTATGCAGGAAAAAATTTTGGAAGGAAAAATGAATTCATATTTTAAAGAAAGAGTTTTATTAACACAGGCGTTTATTAAAAATCCAGATTTAACTGTTGAAAAATATTTAGAAGAAAATAATAATTCAATAGATTCCTTTGTGCGATATGGTGTTGGGGAAGAATAGTTTAAATTCTAAAAAATTAGCGAATTTCTGTGTTGACTTCGTGAAAAATTTTCTCACCGCACAACCGCACAGAAGTGCGGCTCCAAAAATTTTCACTCGTCGCCTTGAACTTCATCTAATTTTTAAAATTTAAAAGTTAATAAAAAGATTGAAAAATAAATATTTTTTGATAAAATACTTGAAAAGTTTAAATATTTTTCATTTGCCAGAATAGCTCAGCCGGTAGAGGGAGCGAGTGAATTTATTCACTCGTGAGTGCCTTGTACAAGGCGGTTGCTGATAAAAGTATAGAAAAATATACAGCATTAAATAAAATATTTTTCATTTGCCAGAATAGCTCAGCCGGTAGAGCAACCGCCTTGTAAGCGGTAGGTCCCCAGTTCGACTCTGGGTTCTGGCTCAAAATACTCAAAAAACCCCGAATGGGGTTTTTTGACTGTATTTTGAAGCCAGAACCCAGAGTCGAAAAAAACGAAGTATATTTTGTACGAAATTTTTGTGTGGTTGTTTTAGAAAAAATTTCAGTGCAAAATCACGAGTGGCGGGGTCGCGCGTATGAGGTCGCTGTAGTGATTGTGTTTGCGACCCATACTGGGAGACCGACTCTGGCTCAAAATACTCAAAAAACCCCGAATGGGGTTTTTTGACTGTATTTTGAA
>CAZDWR010000087.1:0-2242 GCA_964509275.1 uncultured Candidatus Saccharibacteria bacterium | reverse complement strand
CACCGAGCCAAAAACTTATTAATGTTTTTTTTGAAAATTTTTTTATATTCATATTCATGTTTTTATAATATTATTATTAAATAAACACAGAATTTTTAATTGTATTTATACATTCATAATACCAGAAAAACAAAACAAAAAGAACTAATTACTTATAACACTGTGGATTAAATATAATTAATTTGCTTTTTTATTTTAACAAAAACCTCTAAAAATTTAGAGGTTTTTATTAATCATTTTTTTATTCTTTTCTATTTTTTTTCTAAATCTCCATCGGGTAACTTTTTAAAATCTTTTTGAAATTGTTTATTAAAATCATCTTTTTGCTTTATTCTAATTCCATATTTTTTCAAAAGACCTTCAAATTCTAATCTTTCTAAACTTTCTATTTCTATTAATTTTTGAGATATTCCGTGCAAGGCTTCTTTTTCTGTTTCCAAAATATCTACAGCTATCTCCATTTGTTCATCCATAATTCTTTTAACTTCTGAATCTATGAGGTCTGCTGTGTTTGAAGAATATTTTGCTGATTTTAATCCATCTCCCGAACCTGGTAAAGTTCCTCTGTAAGAACTTTCTAATGCCAACACTCCGACTTTTTTACTCATTCCATATAATGTAACCATATCTCTAGCATTTTTAGTTGCCACTTGTAAATCATTTGACGGACCTGTGGTAACATCTCCAAATACCATTTTTTCTGCCGCGTAACCTCCCATTGTTGTAGCTATATCTGCCAAAAAATCTTTTTTTGTTTGCATCTTCTGGTCATCAAATGGTAAATGTAAAGTGTAGCCAGCTGCTCGACCTCGTGAAATAATTGACACTTTATGAACTGGGTTTGCATTTTTTAAAAGTGAAGAAACTAGAGCATGTCCTACTTCGTGATATGCTGTTCTAATCTTTTCATTTTTAGAAAGTATGTGAGATTTTCTTTCTGGACCTAACATTACTTTTTCAATAGATCTAATTAAATCAAATTGAGCTACTTTTTTTCTACTTTCTGCTGCTGCTAAAATTGCTCCTTCATTCATTAATGAATATAAATCTGCTCCTGAAAAACCTGGTGTTCTTTCGGAAATAATTTTTAAATCAACATCTTCAGCAAAAGGTTTTTTCCTTCCATGAATTTCAAGAATTTTTTCTCTATCTTCCTTGTCTGGCAAATCAATAACAACTCTTCTGTCAAATCTTCCTGGTCGCAAAAGTGCGGGATCCAAAACTTCTGGTCTGTTAGTTGCACCCATAACAATTACTTTTTGGTTATCATCAAATCCATCCATTTCTACCAGAATTTGATTTAAAGTTTGTTCCCTCTCATCATTACCTCCTCCTGTTCCGCCCCCTCTAACACGCCCGATAGCATCAATTTCATCAATAAAAATAATAGACGGTGCAGTATTTTTTGCTTCTTTAAATAAATCTCTAACTCTTGATGCTCCAACTCCAACAAACATTTCTACAAATTCTGAACCTGATACAGAATAAAATGGCACTCCCGCCTCACCTGCCACAGCTTTGGCAAGTAATGTTTTTCCTGTTCCGGGTGCCCCCATCATCAAAACTCCTTTTGGAATTTCCGCTCCGATTTCTAAATATTTTTTAGGATTTTTTAAGAAATCTACAACTTCCATTAACTCTGCTTTGGCCTCTTTTGCCCCCGCAACATCTTTAAAGGTTTTTTTATTTTTTTTATCATTGGGATCGATAAATTTTGCCCGAGAATTCCCAAACGAAAATGCTTGCATCGCTCCACCTCCTTTTGAACTTCGCATTATAAAATATATTATTAATCCGATAATAAATATCGGAAATAAAAAAGGTGCTATTTTAGCAAAATGATATCCAAAATTTGATGGATTTTGCACTGTAATATTTGCTAGAACAATATTATCTTTTGCTACTCCTAAATTTATCAAAGTTTCAGTTAATGTTCCTTCTCTTTCTTTTTTACCTTCCAAAATTGTTTCATCTTTTTTAGTAACAATAATATTGTTAAGTTCAACAACAATATCTTTAACTTCTCCTTTTTCAACTAGCACTGCTAATTCTGAAATTGTTATAATTTTTGTTTCTTCTTTATTTGAAATATGTGATGATACAACGATAAATACCGCAATAATAAAAACTACTATTATGATTTGAGAAAAAATTTTTTCTCCTGATGTTTGTTTTTTCTTTCCTTTTTTTTCTTTTTTTTTTAGATCCATGAAAATTATTATAACATAGTGAAACGAGAGTT
>CAZDWR010000086.1:0-2264 GCA_964509275.1 uncultured Candidatus Saccharibacteria bacterium | reverse complement strand
AAAAGTAGACAAACTTCGCAATGAAATTTGTCTACTTTTTGGGGGTCGGTTCAATGACCTTATCGGGTTATAACTAACAAGTTTGTAAAAAAAAACAGAAATAAAGCAACTAACCAAGCAATTTTAAAATCTTTAATTTCTGGAAAAAATATTCCTATAACTTTCAGAGCGTCTGATAATGTAGCAGAAGCTGAAATTGAAAAAAAAGATATTAAATATTTATATCAAAAAGTAAATAAAGATAATCTGGAGGTGTGGTTTTGTGTAGCAAATGACCCAAAAGATAGATTTTTTTTAAATGGCTCTGATATAAAAAATGAGTTAAAATATTTAAAACAAAATGATATTGTTAGAAGTATAAATTTTAATAATAAAATAATTGGACTAGATATTAAACCAAAAATTGAATTGTTAGTAAAAGAAGCTTTTGATACAGTGAAAGGAAATACATCTAGTGGTGCCACAAAAAAAGTAATTTTAGAGAATGGACTAGAAATACAAACACCTCTTTTTATAAAAACAGGAGATATTATAGTTATAAATACAGAAACTGGTGAGTATTCGGAGAGAAAAAAATAAAAAAATTATTTTTTTCAATTTCAATAAATTTTCAATTTTCTTCTAAATTTATGCTTTTCATAATTTAACTTTTACTTTTATATTTTAACAAAAGTGTTCGGTTAAATTATTGAACCGAAGTAATATGTAAAATAAAAAATATTTAAAAATAAAGAAATTTAATTTTTTCTTTTATTATAAATTTAAAAAATATGAAAAACAAAACAGAAAAACAAAAAATACGAATAGCACAATATGGTTGCGGTAAAATGTCTGCTTATATTATGAAATATGCTTTGGAAAAGGATGCTGAAATTGTTGCTGCTTTTGATATAGATTCTAAAATTATTGGAAAGGATATTGGGGAAATTATAAAATGCTCAAATACAGGAATTATAATTCAACACATTTCAGAAGCAGATACTGTGCTTGCTACTCTTAAGCCTGATATTTGTATTATTACTACTGAAAGTTTAATGAGAGATGTAAATGATGCTTTTACAGTTTGTGCTAACAATGGTATTAATGCGATTAGTACTTGTGAGGAAGCTTTTTTTTCCTGAAATTCATCTCCTGATATTACCAAAAAAATTGATGAATTAGCTAAAAAAACAGGTTGTACTATTTGCGGGTCTGGTTATCAAGATGTGTTTTGAGGCAATTTAATCACTGTTTTAGCAGGAGCTACTCATAAAATTATTAAAATAAAAGGTAAATCAAGTTATAATGTTGAAGATTATGGTATTTCTTTAGCTCAAGCTCATGGGGCTGGACTAGATCTTGCAATATTTGAAAATGAAATTGCTAGTGCTGATAATATTTCAGAACAAAAAAGACAATCTTTAATTGAAAAAGGTGAGTTTTTACCTTCATATATGTAAAATGTAAACGGTTGGCTTTGTTCACAGCTGGGACTTACAATAAAAAAACAAACACAAAAATGTGTGCCACAAACACATTCTGAAGATTTATATTCTGAAACTTTAAAGATGAATATTAAAGCTGGTCAAGCAACTGGAATGTCAGCAATTGTTACCACAGAAACAGAAGAAGGTATTTTTATTGAAACGGAGTGTATAGGAAAAGTATATAACTCTGAAGAGTTTGATTGTAATGAATGAACGATTAGTGGTGAGCCAGAAACTACTGTGGTAATAAATCGTCCTGCTACTGTAGAATTAACTTGTGCTACTATAGTAAATAGAATTCCAGATATTATTAATGCTTCTGCAGGTTATATTTCTACAGAAAAAATGCCAGCGGTTAAATATAGAAATAAAGCGTTACATTTATACATAAAATAAATAAAATTAAAAATTAAAATTTTTAAAATTCTAATTCAATTATTTTTCTACCTAATTTTAAAATTTTTTCTTTTCCAGATAACTGATATAAAATATTAGTTATCTTTTTTCCATCAATTTGGACTGCTCCCTCCTTAATTTTTCGTTTCCCTTCTTTTTTGGAAGAAATAAAATTAGCTTGTAATAATATTTCTAAAATAAAATCATTTTTTTTAACTTTTATTTTTTCTAAATTATCTGGTATTTCTTTTTTAGAAAATTGTGTTTTTCAATTTTCTTTAGCTATGTTCGCTTCTTTTACACTATTAAAAATAGATGTAATCTCTACTGCTAAATCTATTTTGATGTCTTTTGGATTTTCATTAGATTCAATTCTTTTTTTCACTATTTTTAAATCTAAGT
>CAZDWR010000085.1:0-2293 GCA_964509275.1 uncultured Candidatus Saccharibacteria bacterium | reverse complement strand
TGCCAACCACTTCTGTATTAGAAAAAGTTCCAGTATTGAAATCTGTATTGGTGGTTTGTGTGACTGTTGCTGCTAATACGCTATTAGTAAGTAATAATGTAAGTACTGTAGAAAATAAAAATATTTTTTCTATTTTATTCATATAAATAATTATAACAAAAAAAATGAGATGAAACCAAAATTTTATCAACAGTCGTTTTAAATAAACAAGTTCAGCACTATCTAAATTATGCTAGAAAATCTTGAATTGAAAAATAAAATTCTTTTTATGAATTCTACAAGATTAATCCTGAAAGTTTTTTCTTTTTTTAACAAAATATTGTGAATTTTTTGTTACATTTTTCGTTTGTGTTTGTGTCATTCCGGAAATGCAGTTATCTGGAATCCAGGTTTTAAAACATAGAACAAATAAATTTAATAAAGTTTTTGTAAGAATAATTTTGTGAAAATCTTGTGCCCGAGCCTGCCTGTGCGTGCCCGTACGTAGACAGGCCCCATCGAATATTGAGTGTTTTGCATCTTCATTCCTGGATTCCGGATAACTGCGTTTCCGGAATGACACAAACGCCCGACACAATGACACAGACGTAAAGAAATGACACAGACGCAGACACAAAGGCAATAATACAAATCAATATTGTTTTTAAAATTTGACTGTTCCCATTTCAGAGTTGAATCCAAGGATAATTTCATATAATTTTTTAGAATATGTTAAAATACATTCATGAATATTAATAGTGAAATTATTTTAGCAATCATTTTTTTCTTTCTTTTTTTAGCAGTTTTTTTCTTTCTTTTTTATATTTTAAAACAAATCAAAAAATCAGAAGAAACTAAAAAAGGTGATCAATCTTTTTTAATGCTCCAAGCTCAACTTGAAGAATTAAAAAAAGGAAATGACAAAATAGCTGAATCTGGTTTTGCAATTCAACATTCCAATGAAAAACTTAAATCAGAATTAACTGAAAAAATAAACGAAAAACTTCATCAAAATCAACAAGAAATGACAGAGTCTGTAAAACATCAATTTGAACAATCTCAGAAACTTATAAAGAATATTACAGATGAATTAGGTGAGGTAAAAAAAACTTCTGGTGAAGTGGCTTCTTTTGCTTCTGGTTTAAAAAACCTACAAGACATTTTACAAAATTCAAAACAACGAGGAGCCTTAGGGGAATATTTTTTAGAATCTACTATTAAAAATATTCTTCCTGTAAATTCTTATGAATTTCAGTATGCTTTCAAAAGTGGGGAAATTGTTGATGCTATTATAAAACTTCCTGATGGGCTAATTCCTGTTGATTCAAAATTTTCATTAGAAAATTATAATAATTTCATTTCTGAATCTAATCCAGAAAAAAAAGAAGAATACCGCAAAATTTTTCGTGAAGATTTAAAAAAAAGAGTAATGGAGACTGCAAAATATATTAAACCGAAAGAAGGAACTATGGATTTTGCCTTTATGTTTATTCCTTCAGAGGGTATTTATTATGATTTATTAACTTCGCGAATTGGAGCAGGCTCGGGAGATGAATCAAAAGTAAATGCCGTAAATTCTAAAAATTTTCTAGAATACGCTTTTAGAGATAAAAAAGTTATTGTCGTTTCTCCAACAACTTTTCATGCCTATTTGCAAACAGTAATGCAAGGATTAAAAGCTTTGAAAATTGAAAAAAAAGCGGGAGAAATTGGAAAAAAAGTTGAAGATTTGCAAAAACATGTTGAAAAATATGCCACCACTCATCAAAAGCTTGGGAATACTATTGCCACAGTTGTTAATCATTATAATTCAAGCAGTCAATCTCTTAAACAAATTTCTAATGACACTGTTAAAATTACGGGCGGAGATAAAATTGAAACAATAGAAATGTTAGATAAGCCAAAAACAGAAATTTAAATTTTTATAGACGTTGGGCTTCTATATTTTATGAATAATAAAAAAACAATAACAACAAAAATACCTGAAATAAAAATTGTTACCATAGGTGGTGGAACAGGATCTTTTACTATCCTGTCAGAATTAAGAAAAAGAAAAGAAAATGGAAAAAATTTAAAGATTTCCGCAATCGTTGCAATGTCTGACTCAGGTGGTTCAACCGGTGTCTTGAGAGATGAATACGGTGTTTTACCTGCAGGAGATGTCCGACAATGTTTAGTGGCATTATCCCCAGAATCTGAATTTTTAAGAAAACTTTTTATTTATAGATACGAAGAAGGTTTTTTAGCAGGTCACAACTTTGGAAATATTTTTTTATCAACTATTGAAAAACTTTCCGAATCATTCCCTAGAGCA
>CAZDWR010000084.1:0-2306 GCA_964509275.1 uncultured Candidatus Saccharibacteria bacterium | reverse complement strand
CGTTTCCGAGATGACAGCAACAACTGCGTTTGTCCTTGTGTTTGTGTTTGTGTTTCGTGCGTCTGTGTCATTCCAAAAGCTTGCTATTTGGAATCCAGGTCTTGAGACAGAAACCCTGTAAATCTAACAAAATAATTTTCTAAAAATCTTGTGCCAGAGCCCTATCGGGCATTAAACTCTTTGCAACCTTAATCCTGGATTCCGGGTAACTGCGTTCCCGGAATGACACAGACACAAGACACAACCACAAAAAAACCACTCAAGTGAGTGATTTTTTTATAATTTTTATCTCAATGATGTTACAGTATTTCCAATCAGTGCAATTATTCCTCAAACAGCAAATATTATAAACAAGCCTACTAAGCCCGATATCATATGTCTTTTACCATTTTCTTTTTGAGAACCTTCCGAATTTAAAATAAAATTGGTTAGTCCGTAAAAAAATAATACTATAGCAAAACCTGTAAGAAGTCATATTATGGGCGTAATTAAAACTTCTACGAATCTGCTTACGATATGATTAACTCCACTTTCAAAAGATGTGTTTGTTATTGACATTTTTTAAAAATTAAGACACTTAAAGAGTTGGAATGGCTGGTGCCCTGATAGTTTCACTGCCATCAATACCTAATGTTCCTTGCACTATTTGTATAATTCCTCAAACTGAAACAAGAACAAATAAGGCAACAACTGATCATACCATAAATCCCTTTCCTTTATCTTTTTCATCACCATCTTGAAATATAAATTTAAGAACCCCATAGGCAAAAGCTAAAATGATTAGAACAAAAACTAACTGATACAATAAGTTTGCTATATTAATCAATTCTCCAACTACACCACTTATTTCTCCATCTGTTTGCGCTGGATTTCCTAACGCCAAAGAAGGAACAAATAATAAAAATATAATAAATAAATTTTTCATAAATAAATCAAACGAGAGTTTTAACTAAAACTCGGCCACTCTCTTTTGTTAATTTTGCCGAGTGTTTTATAATCAGTAAACTTTTTAAAATAAAAAGTTTCAAATATAAAAATAAGATTATACAATAAAATTAGCATAAATCCTTATCTAAGGATAATTTTAACAATTTCATAAATAAAAACAATAGGTTTTAATATGTATGTGGATAATTTTATTGTGTTTGTCTTTGTGTTTGTGTCATTCCAGAAGCGAAGCTATCTGGAATCCAGGTTTTTTGTTGTCTTTGATAAAACTTAGTTTATGTAATTTGGATATTATACGATCTTAATCCTGGATTCCAGATAGCTTCGCTTCTGGAATGACGCTTTTCCTTGGCGATTTCCTGAGCTGACGTGCTTTCTTACCGATGTCCTGAGGTGGAAACACTAATGCAGAGCTACACAGATGTATGACACTTTGTATTATTATACAAAAAAAATAGAGCCTTGGCTCTATTTTTTTTCTGCAAAAATTAAATGCTATTTTTCCAAAGACTTTTCTTCTTCGTTTTCTACTTCTGGTTTTTTTGATTCTTCTTCAGTTACAGTTTCCTTATTTTCTTCTTCTTTTTTTAATTCCTCTTCTTTTTTTTCTGTCTCAATTAATTCAGCAGCTTTTTCTTCTGAAGCCTTTTTTAATTCTTCAGCTTCTTTAATTCTTTTTTCTGTTTCTTCAATATCTGAAGTAGTTGCTACATTCACTAAAGATGCCTTTCTCATTTGTCTTCTAATTTCTTTAGCTACCTTGTCTCGCAAATAATATAGTTTTGATTTTCTAACACCTCCTTTTTTAACAATTTCAATCTTATCAATAATTGGTGAAAAAATTGGGAAAATCCTCTCAACACCGATTCCTTTTGAAACCTTTCTAACACAAATTGTTGCACCAGCTTCATTTCCGTGTTTTCTTGAAAGAACTAGACCTTCAAAAATCTGAATTCTAATTTTTTCTTTTCCTTTTGCTCCTTTTTCTTTAATTTTTACAGAAACTTTAACTGTGTCTCCTGCTCTAATATTTAAATTTTTTCTTTCCTCTGTGTTTACTGTTGTAAAGTTTTCTACTGGAGTATTTATTACATTTATTTTCATAAGATTATTATTAATAATTACCAAGAAATATTATCCTCAATAATTTAAAGTGGCAAAATTTTACCAGATTTATGACCTTTTTGCAAATTTTTTTAAATTTGTGTTTTTGTCTGTGTTTGTGTCATCCAGCACCACTTTTTTTAATACAGAAATAGCCTTGCTATTTCTGTATTAAAAAAAGTGGTGCTGGATCCAGGTTTTAGTAATAGAACATATAAAATTTAATAAAGTATTTTGTACGAAGAATTTTGTGA
>CAZDWR010000083.1:0-2306 GCA_964509275.1 uncultured Candidatus Saccharibacteria bacterium | reverse complement strand
TGGAATCCAGGATTAAAGTTGCAAAACATAAGCTTATTGATAAAATTATTCGTACAAAATATTTTTCTTAAATCTTGTGCCCGATCCCCATTGGATATTACTCTTCTTGTATTTTAAAACCTTGATTCCAGACAGCTTCGCTTCTGGAATGACGCAGAGGATCAACATAACAACAAAAACACAGACACAACAAAGCATTATTGTTTTTAAAATTTGATCATTCCTGTTTCAAAGCTTAATCCAAAAAAGTGTCAAAATTAATAATCAAAAAATGTTATAATAAAAATTATGTGTAAAAAAATAAACATTCTTCAAAAAGACAACAAAGAAGAAAATAAAATTTTAAGAACAATTTCATCAAATGTTGATATACATGATATTTCTTCTAAAAAAATCCAAGAAATTATAAGTCGTATGAAGTATTTTTTAGAAGTACAACCTGATGGAGCAGCTCTTGCTGCACCACAAATCGGCAGTAATAAAAGAATTTTTATTGTTTCTCATTATGTTTTTGAAGCTGTAAAAAGAAAACTTGAAACTGTTGATGATTTAATTTTTATAAATCCTAAGATAATAAAAAAATCAAAAAAAACGATTATTTTGGAAGAAGGATGTTTTTCTGTTCGTTGATGATATGGTGAAGTGAAAAGATCCTCAAATATTAAAATAGAGGCTTACAACGGCAAAGGAGTAAAAAAAATATGATCTGTTGGTGGCTTGCTTTCACAAGTTTTTCAACATGAAATTGACCATTTAGATGGAGTTTTATTTTCTGATAAAGCTAAAAATTTAGAAAAAATGAATCCTATACAAATAATGGAAATAGATAGCAAAAGAAAAGAGCTAGAAAAAAAAAGGAAGTAAATTGATTATTCCTTTTTATTTCTACAAAACCTCTTTTTTATCTCGATAAAATTTGCTACCTGATGAAGTCTCTAGCACAAGTTTTTTCATACAGTTTCCATTTGAATTTTTATGACCTATTGCAATTTCTTTTTAGAAAATGGTTAGATACACCTGTACACTATCAAACAGAAAAAATTTTACAAAATTTTTAATCTTCTCATAAATTATCTGAGAGAGCTTTTTTTTTTATGAATGGTATTCTCTTTCATAAATGTCTGCCTCTGACTTATCTTTATGAATTGTTCCAGCTGGATGTTCTGGTGGTGTATAAATAGTATAAAGTTTCAAAGATTCTTCTCCAACATTTATAATATTATGTTCTGTGCCTGCTGGAACGACAATGGCAAAATCATTTTCCACAATGGTTTTTTTTCCATCTAAAACAACTTCTGCTTTTCCTTGCTCAATTCTAATAAATTGGTCATGCTCATCATGAATTTCAATTCCAATATCTTCTCCAACTTGAATAGTCATTACAACTAACTGCGATTTTTCAGTAGTGTTTAAAACCTTTCTGAAATTTTCATTTTCTAATGTTTCTTTTTCTATGTTCCCTATGTATTTATTCATATTTTTTTAATTTATTATTTATTCTGAGAAATTCATTTTTCAATTTTCTTTGAATTACCTATTCTTTGACCATCTATAAAAATTTGTGGAAATGATAATTCTGGAGAAATTGCTCTTAACGCAACGTCCGTAAAATCTTTTCCTAAGGTTAGTGTTTCAAAAACATACCCTGCTTTTGTTAAATCTAATTTTGCCTTTGCACAGAATTCGCACCCTTCACGAGCAAACATTGCAATACTAAAAACTGGTTTTTTACCTCCACTAATAAACTCGTACATTGTATCTGCATCTGAAACTTCAAATGGGTCTCCTTCAACATCTGGTTCTATAAAATGTTTTTCTATTATTCCATCTTTTACCAACATTGAATATCTTCATGATCTTTTTCCAAATCCTAAATCAGATTTATCAACCAACATTCCCATTTTTTCTGTAAATTCTGTATTTCCGTCAGCAATAAATCTAATATTTTCTGCATTTTGGTCTTTTTGTCATTGATTCATTACAAAAGTGTCATTTACTGACATACATACTATTTCATCAACTCCTTCTTTTTTAAAATCTGATGCAAGTTGATTGTATCTAGGCACATGTGCCGATGAACAAGTTGGAGTAAATGCTCCAGGCAATGAAAATACAATTACTGTTTTTCCATCAAAAATTTCTGATGATTTTATATCTACTCATTCTGAATTAATTCTGGTTGGGAATGTTACTTGTGGAATTTTTTCTCCTTCCATGTTTTTTAAATTATTTATCATATTTTTATTGAAACGAGAGTGGGTTAAGTACGACTCGAATGTGCTCTCGTATTTAACACACCGAGTGAA
>CAZDWR010000082.1:0-2308 GCA_964509275.1 uncultured Candidatus Saccharibacteria bacterium | reverse complement strand
TATTATTTTTTATTTTTTGATATTCTGACATAATTATTTTTTTAAAAACCTATTTCTATAAATTTTTAATTCAGAATCTGTTACTATTATTGATATTTCTAAAATTTTATTTTTTGATCAGTTTAGACCAGTCAGCTCAGTATCAATCCAAATTAAATTTTCTTTTTTATTCATATTTTTATTATATTAAATATTTATTTATACATTTTAACATAAAATATACCTATTAAAATTTTATTTAATTTTAATAAAAACAATATTTTCATCTTTTCAATGATATAATATAAAAATAAAAGATGTACAAATATTATTCTGAAAAAGAAATAGAAATTTTAAGAGAAGGCGGAAGAAGGTTGGAGAAAATAATGAAAGAATTAGAATTTTTTATAAATGTTGGAACTGTGGTTGCAGATATTGATATAAAATGTTTAGAGCTTATCAAGTCATTTTCTGCAAAGCCTGCAACAGTAGGTTATTCCCCAAAAGGAGCGCCTTTTCCGTTCCCATCATCAGTATGTATTTCTATAAATAATGGAATTGCTCATGGTATTTCTACAAATAGTGAAAGGATTATTGAAGATGGAGATATAGTTTCCGCAGATGTGCTTATTCAGTACAAAGGATTATTTGTTGATACTTGTCGAACATGAGGAATTGGAAAAATGTCAGAAAATGATAAAAAATTAATTTTAGCTGCTAGAAAAACTACAGATAATGCTATTTCAAAAGCAGTTATTGGAAATACTACGAATGACATTGGAGCAGCGGCAGAATTAACTGCAAAAAAATATGGTTTTCAAACAGTTAAGGAACTCGGAGGTCATGGAGTTGGAAGAAAAATTCATGATTTTCCCTTTATTCCTTCTTTCGCCGGTTCTGGTTATACAGATTCTATAAAAGAAGGAATGGTTTTGGCCGTTGAACCTATTTTGAATGCTGGTTCTTGAAAAATGAAAAATGGTGACGATGGATATTTATATGTTACAAAAGATGGAAAAAAATCTGCCCAATTTGAGGAAACTATTTTAATAACAAAAAATGGTCCCGAGATATTAACAAAATAAAATTATATATTTTATAAATAAAACTTTTTAATAACTTTTTTAATTAGTGATTTTATTAACAATATAGGATTTGGAATTTTAATTTTAGGAACATTATTTTCCTCTTCTAATCCCAAAATAATATTTCCATAACAAACATGGTAATCAGTTTTCGAATCTTGAATATTTTTAATAGATTTTTTAATAGGCAAGGATATTTCTTTTTTAAAAATTTCTTCTATGTGTGGGATTCTTGAACCACCACCAGTTATAGTTATTCCTCCAGGTAAAATAGTATTATTGCCACCTGTTTTTATTTCATTATTTATTTTTTCAGCAATTAACTTTAAGTAGTCTTTAATAATTTTTTCAATTTTTTTATTATTAATTTTTGCTTTTTTAATTTTATCAGCTTTTGTAAAATCTATTTTTTCAGAAAGTGATATTTTATCAGTTATATTTTTGGAACCAATTTTTAAAATAAAGTAATGAATAGGAAGATTATTTTCATAAACTATTACGGAAGTAGTTTGGTCACCGATATCAACTAAAGCACAGCCAAGTTTTTTGTCTAAATTTGAAAGAGATATTTCTCCAGATGAGATTAATGCTGGAGTAAATGAAATTACAGAAATCCCAGCCTCTGAGATTACTTCTTCTAGAATAGTTAAATTATTTTTAGGATAAGTAATGAATAAAAAATCTGTTGTAAATTTGCGAGCACTAAGTTCAAGAGGATTTGAAAAGTGCTCAAAGCCATTTATAAGATACTTAATAATTTTTTTATCAATTATTTTATTTTGAATATTTTTTTTTACAGTGTATAATGCTTTTTCTTCTGATTTTTCAAGGTCTGATTCGGAAATAATTCCATTTGGTGTTGGTTGTTCTATGGAAATTTTTTCAGACCTTAAACCAAAACCAGATAATGAAAAAAAAGCTTCATCAATAATGATTCTGTTTTCTTTGCTGAAATTAAGTAAAGCTTTTTTTAAAGATACTAAAAAAAGGTCAGAATTTGCAATATAACCATATTTTATACCATTAGATGAATAGGAAGATTTTGCAATAACTATAAAAGAATTATCTTGGCTAGACTTTCTCATTGAGAGAATTTTTATGTTCTCAGTTCCTATATCTATAGAAGTATATATATTCATAACAATGATTATATCACAAGACTTTTTTACATCAAAAAAATATATTGAGCAGAATTATTTTTTTGTTATAATTATTCTGTGTTAGGAAATATAAATTAAAAAATA
>CAZDWR010000081.1:0-2332 GCA_964509275.1 uncultured Candidatus Saccharibacteria bacterium | reverse complement strand
AACCTGGATTCCAAATAGCAAGCTTTTGGAATGACACAAACACAAACACAAACACAAACACAAACACAAACACAAACACAGATGCTAATAAGTAATACATCCACAAACTAATAACTATCCGTATTATTCCGCAATCAAGTTTAGCAATGACACAATGGTTTATAAAATACTCTATCTGTGTTATAATTTTCGCCATATTAAATAATAAAAAATAAAATGGAAATACGAAATATTGCAATCATTGCCCATGTCGATCATGGAAAAACAACACTAACAGATGAAATTTTAAAACAAACTGGAATGACAGAAGAAGGTGTTTCTATGGATTCAAATGATTTAGAACAAGAAAGAGGAATTACTATTTATGCTAAAAACACTTCTTGTTTTTACAAAGGTACTAAAATCAATATTTTAGATACTCCTGGTCATGCTGATTTTGGCTCAGAAGTAGAGCGAGTTTTAAGATCTATTGACTCTGTTCTGTTGGTGGTAGATGCTTCCGAAGGACCAATGCCTCAAACAAAATTTGTTTTGAGAAAATCTTTAGAATTAGGCTTAAAGCCAATACTTGTTTTAAATAAAATTGATAAAACAGGAGCAGATGTGGAGAAAGCACATGACCAAGTTTTTGACCTTTTCGCAGAATTAGGAGCAACAGATGAGCAATTAGATTTTCCAACTGTTTATGCAATAGGCAGAGATGGAATATCGGCAAAGAATATGGATGATGAAATGAAAGATTTAAATCCAATTTTAGATACAATTTTAGAAAATGTTCCAGCAGCATCTGGGGATAATTTAGCAGATAATAATTTAAGAGCTCAAGTATTTAATTTAGCCTACGATAATTTTTTAGGACGAATGGGAATAGCTAGAATATATGAAGGAAAAATAAAACAAGGGCAAACATTGATTGTTAAAAATGAAGGAGATGAAAATTTTACAGGAAAAGTAGTGAAATTATTTTCATTTGAAGGAATAGAAAAAAAAGAAATTGCAGAAGCTCAAGCTGGAGATATTGTAATGATTGCAGGAATATCAAAAATTTTTATTGGACAGACTTTAGTGGAAGATGAAAATACAGAGACAATGACAGCAATTACAGTTGATGAACCTACCGTTTCACTAAATATGTTTGTTAATGATTCTCCTTTTTCTGGAAAAACTGGAAAACTTTTAACTTCAAGACAAATCAGAGAAAGATTAGAAAAAGAATTAGAAATGAATGTTGGATTAAAATTAGATTTATCAAACGATTCTTCTTATAAAATTTTTGGACGAGGTGAATTGCACTTGGCGGTTTTGATTGAAAATATGAGAAGAGAAGGTTTTGAGTTAGCAGTTTCACCTCCAGTGGCAATTATTAAAGAAATTGATGGAGTAAAATCAGAGCCTTTTGAAGATGTGTCTATTTTAGTACCAGAAGAATTTTCTGGAGTTGTAATTGAAAAACTTGGGAAAAGAAAAGGAGTAATGACAAATATGGAAACAGACGAACACGGGCAAACAAGATTAAATTTTGAAGTTCCAACTCGTGGACTCTTGGGATATAGAAATGAATTTATTATTGATACAAAAGGAGAAGGAATTTTAACTTCATTATTTTTAGATTTTAAAAAGTATGCAGGAGAAATTTCAAAAACAGAATTAGGTTCAATGATTTCAATGGCAACAGGAAAAGTGCTGGGATTTTCACTAGCAAATTTACAAGATAGGGGAGTTTTATATATTGAAGCAGGAGATGAAGTTTATGAAGGAATGATAGTTGGGAATACTTCAAAAGGAGAAGACATGGCTGTAAATCCAACTAAAGGAAAGCAACTAACAAATATGCGAGCATCTGGTTCAGATGGAACTATTAAAATTACTCCGCCGTTAAAACTTGATTTAGAAAAAGCTATGGGATTAATGAGAGATGATGAATTTTTGGAAGTTACTCCAAATATTGTAAGATTGAGAAAAGAATTTTTAACAGAATCAGAAAGGAAAAAGAAAGGTTAGTAACTTTACTTTAGAATTTTTTTAAAAAAGTGTTATATTTCTGTGCAGTTTTGTATTCTTTTGCGTCTGTGTTATTGAGTTGTGTGTTGGTGTCTGTGTCATTCTGTCGGGCGTCTGCGTCGTGCGTCTGTGTCATTCCAAAAGCTTGCTATTTGGAACCCAGGATTAAAGTTACAAAACATTTAATTAATCACAAAATTATTTTTAAAAAATATTTTTCTTAAAATTATACGCTCTATGTTTTAAAACCTGGATCCAGCACCACTTTTTTTAATACAGAAATAGCTGCGCTATTTCTGTATTAAAAAAAGTGGTGCTGGATGACACAGAC
>CAZDWR010000080.1:0-2354 GCA_964509275.1 uncultured Candidatus Saccharibacteria bacterium | reverse complement strand
TTTCTTATGGTATGAAAAAAATACTCTAGTAAAATTCAATTATGGATTTAGATATACAAAAAACTTGAAATTCTGTGTTAACTAATATTGAACTTAATATTTCAAAAGCTAATTTTAATAATTGATTTAAAGATGTTGCTTTAAAAGAAATAAAAAATGAAAATACAGCAATTATTGCAGTACCTTCAGAATTTGTAAAAAAGTGAATTTTAGAAAAGTTTAATTCTAATGTTTTAAAATTTTTAATTATATCCAAAAGAAAGAAAAAAGTAAATTTATTGTAATAAATAGTAGGCTTTTATGCAAAATTTTAAAACGAAAAAAGATGAAGAAATTGTACTTATGGTTCTTAAAAATCCAGATATTTATTCTGAAATAATTTCTCGTTATCAAAGTAAAATATTCAGATACATTTCTAGAATTTCATCAATTTCAAATGACGACATAGAAGACTTGACTCAAGATGTTTTTTTATCAGCATATGAAAATTTAAATTCTTTTAACTCTGAACTTTCTTTCTCTTCTTGAATTTATAGAATCGCTCATAATAAAACTATTAATTTTTGAAAAAAATATCAGAGAGAATTTGGAAGTATTTCTTTGGAGGGGAGTATGTTTATTGTAGAATCTATTTTCAATGAGCATTCTGTAGAAATAGATATTGAAAAAATTGAAAATAAAGAACAGGTTGACAAAATTTTAAAATTAATGTCTCCAAAATATAAAGAAGTTTTAATTTTAAAATTTCTAGAACACAAAGATTATAAAGAGATGTCCGATATTTTACAAAAACCTATGGGTTCAATTGCCACTTTAGTCAATAGAGCTAAAAAACAATTTAAAAAAGAAGTGGAAATAACTGAAAATGAATTTTACAAAAAACATAGTACTGCTAAAAATATAACTATTAAAAAAAATGCTTAAAATAGATTTAGAAAAAAAAATATTAGATAAAATTAAAAGTAAAAAAATAGAGCCAAAATCTAAAGTATTTTTTATTTTAAAAAATATTATTTTTTGATTTTTTTCTTTTTTGTTTATTCTTTTTGGAGCTATTTCTTTTGCATCAGTTTTATATAAAATCTCAGGAAACTTTAAAATATTAGAAACACTTTTCGATAATAAATTACTTTCTTCAAATATGATATTTTATTTAATACCTTACTTTTGGATTGCCTTATTAATTTTATTTATCTACTTGTCCTTAAAAAATTACAAACAAACAAATTTTTTTTACAGACGAAGTTTGTCTTTAGTTATTTTAGCTGCTTTTTCAACTTCACTTATTTTAGGTTCAATATTTTTTTATTTTGGCTTGGCACAAAAAACAGAAGAAATATCTGTAAGGTACCTTCCTTTTTATAATAAACATACAAAAATACAGGAACTAAGAAAAAGGGCCTTTGTGACAAAAATGCAGGAATTAGGAATTACTAAAAATCTATTACTTGAAAATCCAGACTTCCGTAAAAAAGTAGAAGATAAGTTTGATAAAAATGTTTTAGGTAAAATTTATTTATACAGGAGCCCTGAAGAATGCTTGAGAGAAAGCTTTGTCTGTGAAAGTGATGAGATATTTTTTCAAGATGATAAGGGCTGTGGATGTAGAGAGATATATTTTGACTTAGTAATAATAGAAGAATAAATAATACTTATGATTACTTTTAAAAAAAGTTAAAAGAATTTTTAAAAAACAATTAAAACTTTGGAAAAAGAAATTAAAAATTTCAAAAACTTGGAAAAAATATTATAAGATATTTTTTTTGTGAATATTAACTATTTTTTTTACAATTTTTTTAACTTTATTTTTTTCGGTTAATGACAAAGAAGGTAAAAAATGTGAAATTCAAAATTTTAAATGTTCAGAAATAAAAAATAAAATATTTTTACCATACGATAAAGAATTTTCTTTACCTTATTGATATATTCCTGAAAATTTAGTTCAAATTAATCCAGACTTTACTTATGGAAGATGAAATTTAGAGTTAGTAGAAAAAGCTAGCATTGATTTAGAAAGAATGTTCTTGTCTGCAAAAAAAGAAAACCTTGATCTAAAAATTATTTCTGCTTATCGTTCTTATGATAGGCAAAAAGAAATAAAAACAAGAAATATAGAAAAGCACGGGAAAGAGGCAGCTGATAGGTTTTCAGCAGATCCCGGCAAGTCAGAACATCAACTTGGAACGGCTATTGATATTTCAACATATTCAATAGGTTATTTACTTAATGAAAAATTTGAAAAAATTCCAGAATTTATTTGATTATCTGAAAATTCAGAAAAGTACGGATTTAAACTTTCTTACCCACGAGGAAACGAATTCTTTATATTTGAACCTTGGCATTATCGCTGGCAT
>CAZDWR010000079.1:0-2417 GCA_964509275.1 uncultured Candidatus Saccharibacteria bacterium | reverse complement strand
GAATTAAAATTTAAGTTAGAAACAATTAAACTTTAAAATAATATGCTGTGTCTGTGTCAGAGGTCGGACTTCTTAAGTGGTTGTGTGGGACTGGTTGCGTGAAGTCCGACCTCTTGGAAATGTGTTCTGTGTCTGTGTCATTCCAAAAACGAAGCTATCTGGAATGACGTGCTTTCTTGGCGATGTCCTGAGCCTAGAAACACTAATGCATAGCCCAGGTTTTAAGATAAAGAATGTATAAATTTAACAAAATATTTTTTAAAAATAATTTTTTAAAAATTTAATGTTTAATAACTTTAATCCTGGATTCCAAATAGCAAGCTTTTGGAATGACACAGACACAACGATACAAACACGAATAAAGAAATAACAAAAAATTCATAATATTTTGTCAGAAAATAAAACTTCCGAGCTTAAAATTTAATCTAAGTATTGTTTTTTTAACTGAAAGTGTTAATATTAATTTACTATTTAATTAAAAAAATAGTAAATTTTAATAAAAAAATTGTATTATATTTTTCATACAATAAATTAATATGTAGTCCGTTTAGAGATAAAATTATTTATTTAAATAACAGGTACAAGCCTGATATTAGCTTCGCTCACTCGGTCATGGGAAATCAAAGCTACACTTTGCTTTTCCACGACTCTCGTTTCGCTAGCTAATAAAAATAACTGAAGTTATGTTATTTTGATATAACATATATTTCTAACAAACATATTTTAATAAACCACAAAAACAAGACAAAATTATGTCAATAATAAAACAAAAAAAACAAAGAGTAGCAATATTTATTGATGCTCAAAATCTATATCATTCAGCAAAAGGCTTATACGGAACAAATGTAAACTTTAAAAATATCTTAGAAGATACCCTTGCAGACAGAGAACTTGTGAGAGCTATCGCTTATGTTATCGCAACAGAAGGAGGGGAAGAAAAAAACTTTTTTGAAGCTCTTAAGAAAGCAGGAATAGAAACAAAATCAAAAGATTTACAAATATTTATCGGAGGCGCAAAAAAAGGCGATTGAGATGTTGGAATGACCGTAGATGCAATTAGATTAGCTCCTAAAGTTGATACCGTAATTATAATATCTGGAGACGGAGACTTTATTCCCTTAGTAGAATATTTAAAATTTAATGCCGGTTGTCAAGTTGAGGCAGCAACATTCAAAAAATCAGCAGCTGCTGGCTTTATAGATGTTGTAGATGATTTTTTTGATTTATCAGAAAATCCAGAAAGATATTTAATGAGAAGTTACAAACAGGGAAGATACAGAAATTTTAATCCCCGATTTACTCCAACTATAAATAATTCTAAAGCAGAAAAAGGAGAAGAAGATTTAGAAAATGAAACACCCGAAATGGTAGCTGAAAGAATTACCAGCCAAAGAGGTATTAGTAAAAAACCTCTACATTCTGCTCATATTAAAAATTTTATAAAAAAAAATAACAACAAAAAATTAATTGCTAAAGCTACAGAGGTAGAAATTACAAGAGTAAAACCAGAAGATTTTGTGAAAGAAAAAAAAGAAGTTAAGAAAAAAGATGCTGTAAAACATAATCTAAAAAAAGTTGTCAGAACAGTTTTATCAAAAAAGAGAAATGTTATAAAAAAAGAAACAAAGCAAAAAACATCACCAAAAAATAATAAAAAAAAAGGAAATGAATTAATTAAAAAAATAAAAAAATAATATTATTTTTTTAATAATTTTAAAGCTTGTTTAATCTTTTCATTTATTGTTCCCTTGGTTACATTCTTTAAAGCTTCTCTTATTTGCATTCTGTCAAAGCCAAGAGCTTCTAATGTTTCATAAGTTTCTAAATCGAAGTTATCATCTTCAATAACTGTTATTTCTATTTTGTCTATCTTATTAGAAAGTTCAATAATTATTTTTTGAGCATTTTTCTTTCCTATGCCAGAAACCTTTGTTAATTCATCGGTACTTTCGGAAATAACTGCTCGCTTTAATGAAGCAGGAGTGGTTACAGATAAAATTGACAGAGCTACTTTTGGACCGATGCCTGATATAGAAATTAAAAGTTCAAAAAGTTGTAATTCAGAAATAGTTTTAAAGCCGAATAAATCTAAAACATTTTCTCTAACTACTTGATAAGTATATAAAAACATATCTTCACCTTTTTTTAATTCTAAAGAAAAAGAACCAACAAAAACTTTGTATCCAACATTTGAAACTTCCACAACAATAAAATCATTTTTTATAAGAATTATTTTTCCTTTTAGGGAGTATATCATTTAGCATAATGATAACATCTATCTAAAAGTATGCAAAAAAAAATGTGTTTGTGTTTGTTTTTGTGTCTGCTTTTGTGTTGGAGGTCGGACTTCTTAAGTGGTTGCGTGGGATAATTTTCGAGCAGTGCGGAGAAAATTTTTCGCTTTGTGATTGGTCGAT
>CAZDWR010000078.1:0-2419 GCA_964509275.1 uncultured Candidatus Saccharibacteria bacterium | reverse complement strand
AAATACTCAAAAAACCCCGAATGGGGTTTTTTGACTGTATTTTGAAGCCAGAACCAAGAGAAGACTATCACTAATAAAATTTATTTTCTTAAAAACAGCAAAGTATATTCTGTACGAAAAATTTACAGATGCACTTTGAATTTTTTTCGGTTTTTATTTGAGTAAGCCCGCTTTTTTTAAAGTTTTATAAACTCCATTTTTGGCGATAGTTTTTATTCCTCTAGTTGAGATGTTTAAATTAATTGTTTTTCCAATTTCTTCTACAAAATACTTTTTCTTTTGTAAGTTTACTTGTCTTCGTTTTGAACCACAAGGATTAAATTTGGTTGCACGAACTGCATTTGAATATCTTCCTCCAACAGTGGAAGTTCTTCCTGTTATGTCACATTTTTTCATAATATTTTAATTTTAGGATACTCTTAGATTAAAGCTTGAGCCTGGAACAATTACATTTTAAAATAATACTGATTTGTATTGATTCGTCTTTGCGTCTGTGTCATCCAGCACCACTTTTTTTAATACAGAAATAGCTTCGCTATTTCTGTATTAAAAAAAGTGGTGCTGGATCCAGGTTTTGAGGCAGAGAACGCGCAAATTTAATAAAGTATTTTTTAAGAAGAATTTTATAATTAATTACACTATTTTATAGTATAAGTTCTGGATTCCAGATAGCTTCGCTTCTGGAATGACACAGACGCACGACACAAACACAAAGCATTACTTTTTTAAAACTTGATTGCTCTTGATTCAGAGTTTAATCAAAGGCTTTTTCTCAAAAGCTTTTTAATGTATGATATAATAACATATAATATAAAATATTCAATTAAATATTATGGACTTTTTAAGCAATTTAAATTCAGAAATAGTAATTATCATTGCTATTTTAATACTTTCAATAGTTATTCATGAGATGGCACATGGATACACAGCGTTATTTTTAGGAGATGACACAGCGGAAAAAGCTGGCAGGTTAACACTTAATCCTATTCCACACCTTGACCCGATTGGTTCTGTTTTATTGCCAGCTTTTTTTGTCTTAACTTCTAGTCCATTTTTTTTCGGTTATGCCAAACCAGTTCCGTATAATCCAGACAATATAGAGGACAAGAAATGAGGAAATTCAAAAGTTGCAATAGCTGGACCCATAGCTAATTTAATTTTAGCCTTATTTTTTGTAATTATCGCTGGAATATTAACAGTAACAGGCTATGGATCAGAAAGCACTTTCAGAATTCTTCAAATAGCTGCTTTCTTAAATATTTTTCTTGCTGTTTTTAATATGTTACCGATACCACCACTTGATGGATCCAAAGTATTCCTTGACTTTATAAGAAGTTACTCAGTTAAATGATATTTAAAAATTTCCAAACTTTTTAATAAATATCAAATTTTTTTATTGATAGCGGTTATTATTTTTGTTATTGCAACCAACATTTTAGTAGATATAAGTGCTTTAATTTTAAACTTTTATGAACTGTTAATATTTTGAATATAAAAAATACAAACATGAAAAAAACAAAACAATTTTCAAACAGGTCTCACCTAAGTGAGGAACGCCCCCAAACTACAAAACAGACTTGTTTTTATCTCGTAGCTACACCAATTGGAAATATGGCAGATATTACTTTTAGAGCTGTAGAAATATTAAAATCTGTTGATTTTATTTTAGCAGAAGATACGCGAGTTTCTGGAAAACTTTTAAAATATTATGATATCAAAACAAGAATGATTTCTTACAATAGTCATTCAAAAGATTCTACTAGGGAAAATATTTTTAAACTTTTGAAAGAAGGTAAAAATTTAGCTTTAATTTCTGATGCTGGAACTCCAACTATTTCTGACCCAGGAGTAAAAATAGTTTCAGAAATTCAAGAACATTTTAAAGAAGAAATTGAAGATAAAATAATTGATATTATTCCTATTCCTGGAGCATCTGCTGTTTTATCTGCCTTATCTGTTTCTGGATTTACGGCTTCAGAATTTATTTTTTATGGTTTTTTACCTCATAAAAAAGGTCGTCAGAGTATTTTTAAAGAAATATCTAAAAATACAAAAACTTCTGTTTTTTACGAATCCCCCAATAGAATGGAAAAAGCCTTGCTGTCTATGATAGAATTTTGTGGAGAAGATAAAAAAATTTTTGTTGCCAGAGAAATTACTAAACTTTATGAAGAAAAAATCTTTGGAACAGCTCTGGAAGTTAAAAAATATTTTGAAGAAAATTCTAAAAAAATTCGCGGAGAATTTGTTATTGTTGTGGAAAAAAATAGGTAATTATTTTCTTGTTGTTATTTTGTAGCACACTTCTTACTTATGTGTGTTTGGCTTGTGGTTTACGTTATGTGTCTGTGCCATTGCGTCTGTGTCATTCCAAAAGCTTGCTATTTGGAATCTAGGTTTTAAAAAACAGGGTGTATAA
>CAZDWR010000077.1:0-2451 GCA_964509275.1 uncultured Candidatus Saccharibacteria bacterium | reverse complement strand
AGATAACATAAATCCTGGATTCCAGATAGCTTCGCTTCTGGAATGACACAGACACAGACACAAAGGAATACAAAGCTAAACAAACATAAACAAAAAATATAACAAAAAATTCATAATATTTTATTAAAAAAAAACGTCCAGTCTTAAGTTTTAATCTAAGTTTTGTTTTTATATCAGTATATTTTTTAGAAAAACTTAGGCTTGCGAATTTGTATCTGTGAAATTTTTATTAAATTTCTTTTTTTTAAAAAATTGCTTAATACTAAATTTAGATAACAAAAATAATCCAACAACAACGACAAGTAAGTACCCAACACGCAAGAGTAGTGCCATAGTAAGCCCTTCAACACCACTTCCTTGAATCAAATGAACAGGACTGATTGACTAGATTCTAAAAATCCCAAGCCTCCTGGTACGGGAATAAAATTAATCAATCCCCAAATATTTATAATTAAAATTAATTGTCCTATTGGCGTATCAATTCCAATACTTAATAAAAAAAGTCCAATCACTCCATATAATGCACTACCTAATATCTCTACAAATTTGTCTAAAATTATGGCTGAGGTTGATGTTTCATAATCAATACCACTTTCTTTTTTAAGCATATAAATTCGTACAGGTTCTCCACCGAATCTTGAAGCCGGAGTAATGTATGATACAGAAAATCCTGCTATTGCTTGTTTTATAAATCTTGGCAAGGATACTTTTTTTCCAAAAGAATCAAGAGTAACTTTTAAACGCATTGTAAATGGTACAAAAGAAAAAAATGTCATAAAAAAGAATGCAAATAAATAATAAAAATTTATATTTAATTTAATTATTTCTAAAGATTTTGTTCCAAATTTGTATAGAAAAAATAAAAATAAGGAAATTCCAAGAAAAATAAAATTTACTTATATTTTTAAGTTCACAGTCATACGAAAAAATAACACAAAACAAGAATTTTAAGTTGATTTTTATATAAAAAACATATTATGATATAATTATAAAAATGGAAAATAATGAAATAAAATCAGTATTTTTTGGAACACCAAAAATATCAGTATATTTTTTAGAAAAACTTAAAAATTTAGGTTTTAATTTTGATCTTATCTTAACAAATAATGATAAAAAAATAGGAAGAAAAAAAATTTTAACATCTTCACCAGTAAAAACTTGAGCATTAGAAAATAATACAGAAATTTTAGAAATAGAAAAAATAGACCAAAATTTAATAAACAAATTAAAAAAAACAGAGTGAGATTTTTTTTTCGTTTTAGCTTACGGTAAAATTTTACCCGAAGAACTTTTAAATATTCCAAGATTAGGAACTTTTAATCTCCACCCATCACTTCTACCTAAATATCGTGGACCATCACCAATAATATCTGCTATTTTAGATGACCAAAAAAATACAGGAATTTCTATAATGAAGCTTGATAAGGAAATGGACCATGGACCAATTTTATTGCAAAAAGAAATTAAAATTTTAGAATGGAAAAAAAATAATCAAATGGAAAAATTGTTTGCTCAGTGTGGAGCAGAAGAATTTTTTAATATTTTAAATAATTCTTTTTTGGAAGAAGCGTTTTTTACTGAACAAAATCACCAAGAAGCAACTTTTTGTAAAAAATATCAAAAAGAAGATATGCAGATGGAATTTCCTTTTTCAGAAAAAAACGCTCGTAAAAACTTTTTAAAATATTCTGCTTTCTCCAAACCTTTTTATTTTAATCAAGATAAAAAAAGAACTATAGTTACAAAAGCAAAGTGAGAAAAAGATAATTTTGTAATTGAAAAAATAATTATTGAAGGGAAGAAAGAAAGAAATTTTTAATTATCCATACTTTCTAAAATTTCTAAAATCTCTTTATTGCCGTTTTTTTTAGCAATTTCCTTTGCATAAATATTAAATTCTTTTACGGAATTACCTACCAAATTATTTTTTTGATAAAACCATCCTTGAAAAACGGCTTCTAATTGGTCTATAGACCTTACGAACAAAGCTTCTTTTGAATTACCTCTTTCTTGCTCTTCCCATATCTCTAATAATTCTTCACCAATATTTAAATCAGAAAAAACTTCTTCCAAACCCTTTTTTTCTAAAATAAATTTTTCTTCATGTGAAATATCCCGTTGTTTATAGGAAACCATATCACCAATTTTTATTTCACCAATCTCATGAAATAATGCCATTTTCAAAACTTTATCATAATCTAAATCTAATTTTAGTTCTTTTGCAATTATATATGATAAGGTTCCTACAGAAAAAGAATGGTCAGCTACAGATTCAGAGTACTTTGAATCTAGTTTATGATATTTTATTCATCCTGTTCTTAAAGTGTTTTTTAATTGGTTTAATTTTAGGTAACTATTTAAAAATTTATTATTTTCTTCTGAAACAAAATTTAAACTATTATTTTTTATTTTTTGATATTCTGACATAATTATTTTTTTAAAAACCTATTT
>CAZDWR010000076.1:0-2466 GCA_964509275.1 uncultured Candidatus Saccharibacteria bacterium | reverse complement strand
ATCCAGGTTTTGAGAAACAGAGCGAATAAATTTAGTGAAATATTTTGTAAGAAGAATTTTGTAACTAATTAAATGTTTTACAATTTCAATCCTGGATTCCAGATAGCTTCGCTTCTGGAATGACACAGACACAAAACACAAACACAGACACAACAAATAAAAAACACTCAAAATAAAAATAAAAATAATTTTTTAATCTTCTTTATTATTTTTATCTTTCAAATATATTTCCTCTATTCTTTGTCTATTTTTTTCTCCTTGGTCAATTTCAAAATCAAAAAAAGGAGTATTGCGAAGATTAGAATTCTGCCTAACTTCTTGTTTTAATTCTTTTCTTTTTCTTTTTAAAAAATTAAGAGCGGAATCTTGACCTTCAACAGGAAACACAGAAACATACAAGGTGCATTGCTTCAAATCTGGGGAAATATCTACATTTGTCACTGTAATTAAACTTGTTCTGTTTGTTTCTCGTGAAATTAATTTTGAGGCTATTTCTCTAATTAATTCTGAAACTCTTTTTTGCCTTTGAGATTTTGCTTTATTTGTATTAAGTTTCATTTTATTTTTCGACTATCTTAACCGACTTAATAATATCTCCATCAACAACTTCAAGTTTTGAGGAAATATTTATTCCAAATTGTGATGGCTTTGAAACTGACCCAACATCTTTTTTAGATACTTGCAGTTCTTTTATACTAGCATTCCCGATAAACTCACCACGACGATATATTTTTAACTTACTATTTTTTTCAATCTTACCTTCTGTAACTTCTCCTCCGATTACTCCCCCTTTAGTTGTTCAAGAAAAGACTTTTAGAATTTTTGCTTCTCCACTTACTTCCTCAAATTTTTCTTTAGGAGTAATCTTTTTTATTCTTTCTTCTAAATAATCCAAAAGTTCATATATAATAGTAAATTTTTTAATTTCAACCCCTAAGTTGTCTGCTAAAAATTGAGCACTGTTTTCTGTCGAAACGTTAAACCCAACAACAGTTGCAAAGCTAGAAGTTCCGATAGCTTTAATGGATTTTTCATTAATAGAACCTATACCTTCTTCTACAATTTTAAATTCTGAACGGTCATTTTTAATTTTTGCCAATTCGTGTTTTAAAGCATCTAAAGAACCAGCCACGTCCGCTTTCAAAACTAACGGAAAAATATTTTTTTTACTTTTAGCAAACCTTTTTGATTCTACTTTCTGATTTCTTTCTTTTTCACTTTGCAATTCTTTTAATTCATCAATATATTTAAATGCTTCTTTTTTATTTTCAAAAACAGAGAAAGAATCCCCAGTGGAAGGTAATTCATTAAAACCAATAATGGTTACTGGCATTGATGCCTGAGCATTTTTTAAAGGTAATTTATTAAAATCTTGAATAATTCTTATTGGAGATGAAGCAAAGCCAGAAACTAAATATTGACCAATTTTCAATGATCCATTTTTTATAATAACAGTTGCTGATATTCCTTTTTTTGGATTTACTGTAGATTCCAAAACATACCCTGAAGCTAAAGAATTAATATCTGTAGTAAGTTCTTCTAGTTCTGCACTAAGTAAGATATTATCAAGAAGTTCAGAAACATTTGTTCCTTTAAGTGCTGATATTTCTGTGTAAGAAATATCCCCTCCCATTCCCTCTAAATAAACCTCATTTTCAATTAAAGAATTTTTTGTTTTTTGAATATCAGCACCATTTTTATCAATTTTATTTATCGCAACTATAAATGGAATTTTTGATTCAGCAATAAATTTTAAAGCAGATTTTGTTTGTTCTGATACTCCATCATCTGCAGCGACCACTAGAACAGCAATGTCTGCAATATTTGCTCCACGAGATCTTGCAGCTGCAAATGCTTCATGCCCAGGAGTATCAATAAAAGTTATTTTATTTTCTTTGTATTCTGTTTCATAAGCAGCAACATGTTGAGTTATTCCACCATGTTCACTGCTAACAGTATTTTCTTTACGAATATAATCAAGTAAAGTAGATTTACCATGATCAATATGTCCCATAATTGCCACTACTGGCGTTCTAGGCTCTATTTTTGAAACAATGTTTTCTTTTTTTTTAATCATAATTTTATTGAAGTGAGAGACTAAATTAAGCAAATACGGACTGCTCTCTTTGTTTAATTTTGTCCGAGTGAAATGAAATTATATAAACTTCTATAATTTAGAAAATTTAAAAAGTTAGTTTTTAAACAATGCTTAATATTTTACCATATTTTATGATTTTAATACAGATGTTTCTTTGTGTCTGTGTCTGTGTCTGTGTCTGTGTCTGTGTCATTCCAGAGCGAAGTTATCTGGAATCCAGGTTTTAAAACATAAAGCAAATAAGTTTAAGAAAAATATTTTGTACGAAGAATTTTGTGAAAAATTGAACGGCTTACAGTCTCAATCCTGGATTCCAGATAACTTCGCTTCTGGAATGACACAGACGCAAAGGAATGACACACAGGCAC
>CAZDWR010000075.1:0-2466 GCA_964509275.1 uncultured Candidatus Saccharibacteria bacterium | reverse complement strand
TTTGAAAAAAATTTGGTAGAAAAGTTCAGTTACCCGTGATCCAGGATTAAAGTTGTTAAACATTAAATCTTTAAAAAATTATTTTTAAAAAATATTTTTCTTAAATTTATTCGTTCTATGTTTTAAAACCTGGATTCCAGATAGCTTCGCTTCTGGAATGACACAGACGAAACGACGCAATAACACAGACACATGACGACAGACATAAAAAAGTGTAACTTTTAATCACTTATGGTATAATTACAGTATTTAAAAATGTTTGAGCTCAAAAAATTACCATACAATGTAAACTCTTTAGAACCGGTTACCTCTGCCGAGATTTTAGACTTGCATTATAATAAACATTACAAGGCTTATACAGATAATTTCAATATAGCCATAGCCGACAATAAATTGGAGGGAAAGAATATAGAAGAAATATTTGCAAACATTTCAAAATATTCAAAAGCCGTAGAAAATCATGGAGGTGGATATTTTAATCATCAATTTTTTTGGGAATCTTTAACTCCGGTAGGTTCTGATAATAACAGAATGTCTGAAAGAATGTTGAAAATGATTGAAAAATCTTTCGGATCAGTTGAGAATTTTCAAACAGAGTTTCTTAAGAAAGCTGTTGGTTCGTTTGGGTCGGGTTGAATTTGATTGGTGGAAAATACAAGTGGAGAATTAGAAATTCATCAATCTTTTAATCAAGAATCTCCTCAAATGGATTTTATGATAGAGAGAAATGGCAAGGTGAAGCCAATTTTAAATTTAGATATTTGAGAACATGCCTATTATTTAGATTACAAAAATGAGAGGATTGAATATGTTAAAAGTATTTGAAAAATTATAAATTGAGTTAATGCTGAAGAGAGATTGTTCTCTTAATTTTTATGGATGTAGACTTAAGTATTATAAAAGTATTAATTCCTTGGGTAGTTTCTTTTCTTTTTGGGATATTTATTACTCCAGTTGTTTTAGCTTATCTGTACAAGTATAAAGCTTGAAGAAAAAATGGTTTTGAAAAAAAGGAAGTTATTTTGGGTGATAAAAATGGTCAAATATCAGAAACCATTAATAAAGTAATTAGAGACAAGAAAACCCCGCGCATGGGAGGAATTGTTATAGTTCTTTCTGTGATGTTTACAGTATTTTTATTTTGAATAGTTTCATTTGGAATTTTTGGAAATGTTTCTGGAGAAATAGATTTTCTTTCTCGCTCACAAACCTGGCTACCGTTAGCTGCTTTTTTTGCAGGTGCGATTCTTGGACTGTTTGATGATATCTTTACGATTAGAAACACTAAATTTAGAAAAGGTAAATTCGTGGGGCTACCCTTAAAGCACAGACTTGTATTTGTAATCATTATTGCTTCTTTTTTTGCTTGATGATTCTATGAAAAACTTGGGTATTCGCAGGTGCTTATTCCGTTTTATGGAAATTATGAATTAGGACTTTTATTTATTCCATTTTTCATATTAGTTTTTACTTCAGTTTTTGCTACATCAAACATAGATGGATTAGATGGTTTATCGGGAGGAATAATGGCATCAGTATTTGCGGCCATGGGATTTATTGCATACAATCAAGGAATGATAGACATAGCGGCTCTTTCTTTTGTAATTGTCGGGGCAATATTAGCATTTCTATGATTTAATGTTTCCCCAGCAAGATTTTATATGACAGAAGTTGGATACAATGCTCTTTCGTTTTCGTTGGTAATTATTGCTTTTATGACGGATACTGTACTACTTCTTCCTATAATTGCTTTTATTTTATTTATTAATTTAGCAGCAACCGTAATGCAAGTATTTTCAATAAAAGTGTTTAAAAAAAGAATTTTTAAAGTTGTGCCATTACACCATCATTTTGAAGTAAAAGGATGGTCGGAAACTCAAATAGTTTTACGGTATTGAATTATCACTATAATCACAGCTGTCTTCGGAGTATCTTTAGCAGTAATATCACTTAGTCCAGGTTTAGGGTAGCAGGCTCGTAATAAACACTAGAAAATGGCAAAAGTTCATGTGTCGCTAAAAAATACATTAAAGTTATTTCTGCACAAGTTTACCAAATTATAAATTTAAAAAAACTACAAATTAATGTAGTTTTCTAAATTATGGAAACTTGTTTTCTTGTTTTTTTTCTTCCTATAAAAGAAACTTTATTTTTGTTGGTAAATTTTACCATTCCATCTTTTAAAGCAAACAATGTATGATCTTTCCCAATTCCTACATTTTTACCAGCCAAGTATTTTGTTCCTCTTTGTCTTACTATTATTTCTCCAGTAGTTACTTTCTGTTCGTTATTTCTTTTTATTCCAAGGTATTGAGCATTTGAATCTTTTAAATTATTTGCTGAACCTCCTGCTTTTCTATGTGCCATAAAATTTTTATGTTAGTATTATGAAGAGCATTATACATTATAAAAAGCAGAAAAACAAGTTTTTTTGCTTAAAGAAATTATATTAGAAAATATAATTTA
>CAZDWR010000074.1:0-2559 GCA_964509275.1 uncultured Candidatus Saccharibacteria bacterium | reverse complement strand
ATTTTTTTTAACCTCAATAGAAAAATTAATATTTTCTGTCAAAAAATTAGTTATACTTTTTTTTGCCGTGTTAAATTCTTTGGTAGTTTTTTTTCTTTTTTCTATAGTTAGTAAAAAATAAATAACAAAAATAATATTACCAGCCAAAATTAATAGCCCTCCTTGCCAAGTTATAAAAAACAAGAAAAACATATTAAAAATAATTAATATTGGAAAACCAAGCATGTCTGTAATATTTTGAAAAGAACCAGATAACTTAGTTGCTCCTGTATTTAAAGAGTAGGTTGTTTTTCCCAAAGAATTTTCTTTAAAAAAAGATGTTGGGTATGAAATTAGAGTAGAAAATATTTTTTTTGTGTATTTTATATAAACAGAATTAGCCATTTTAACAGTAAAATAACTAAGCAAAAAAACATCACTAAATTTTCCTACAAAAACTGTTATACCCAATCATATCAAATAAAATACTGCCGCACTCACTGTAAACCACAAGAAAGTTTTTTCCCCACCCTCAATTAAAGAATCTAAAATTTTTCCCATTAATAGTGGGGCGAATGTGCTGATAGCATAACTAAAAAATATAAAAATGAATAAAATAAAACTTTCCATTTTTCTCTTTTTCAATTCTAAAATAAACCTTTTCAATCCAAGTGAAAAGTTTTCTTTTTTCTCTTTTTCATTATTTTTCTTAAACATTAATTTTTATATTATAACTTGATAATTTTATTTGGAGAAATTTTTTCTACAAAATACCTGTCGTGAGAAACAAAAATGATTGTTCCTTTATATCTCCATAGAGCTTCTTCTAATTTTTCTAAAACTTCTAAATCTAAATTGTTGGTTGGTTCGTCCAAGATTAAAACATTGGGATTATTAGCAAGCATTAAAGCAATTCTCCCTCTTCCGCGCATTCCAGGAGAAAGTTCAGAAATTTTTGAAAAAACTTCTTCCTCTTTGAAAGAAAAGCGAGATAAAATTTTTCTTGCATCAGATTCTTTTTTTTTAGATTTTTCTAAAAAATATTCTAAAAAAAATTTATCAATATTATCTTCTTGCAAAAAATCTTGTGGTAAATATCCAATCTCAATATTTATTCCCCAGTTAATTTTTTCAGATAAATCAGCCAAATCCTGATATTTTAAAATTTCTTTTATTAAAGTGGTTTTTCCCGACCCATTTTTACCAGAAATCAGAACTTTATCACCGGCAAAAATTTCCAAAGAAATTTTTTTCTTCATTCCAAATTCTAATTTTAAATCTTTCAAAACTAAAACTTTATTTCCTGATTTTTTCATTTCAGAAAAGTCAATTTTTAAAGGTCTTTTTATTTTTATATTTTCTAAATCTTCAAAGCTATCTAATTTTATTTGTGCTCGTTTTAAATTTCTTCCTGCTGAATTTTGAGCACTTTCAAATTTGGATTTTATCGCTGCACGCCGATTATCTGTTGCAAATTTTAACGTATTTGCTCCTCTTTGTGTTTTTACCTTCTGATTAAACATTTCTTTTGTTATTTTTCCTTTTTGACGTTGGTTTTCCACATAATCTCTTTCTTGTTTTTTTCTCTCTATTATTTTCTTTTCTGTAAAATCAGAATATCTTCCATCGTATATTTTTATATTTTTTGAATCTTGATCTAAAAAAATAACTTTGGAAACTGTATTGTCCATAAACTTCCTATCATGAGAAATTATTAAAAAAGCAGAATTAGAATTTTTTATAATATTTTCCAAAAATTCTAAACCTTCGGAGTCTAAATTATTTGTTGGTTCATCTAAAATAATAATTTCCGATTTTTCTAAAGATATTTTTATCAGAAATATCTTCGTTTTTTCTCCACCGGAAAGTGAGGAAATTTTGCGAAGCAAAATTTCCTCTTCAAACCCAAACTCCGTCAAAAACTTAGAAGCTATACTTCTAAGTTGTTTTTTTTCTTTTTCATTCTTTCAAAAATACCTAGAAACTAAAATATTTTTATTTATTTCTTGGGGCAAGTAAGAAATAGAAAAATTTTTAAAAATTTCTATATTGCCATCATCAGATTTTTCTTGGCCAATAATTATTTTTGCCAAAATTGATTTTCCAGAACCATTTGCACCGATAAGCGCCACTTTTTCTCCAAAATATAAGGAAAAAGAAACATCTTTTAAAATCACTTTCTCACCAAAAGACTTTGATATTTTATTTATTTTTAATGCAAATTTTTTATTCTGATTCATGTTTTTAAGTTAACGGCTTTTAAATAAAAGAAAAAAGCCATGATTTATAATTTAAAAGATATAGAAAAGCACCTTTTTTTATTTTTCTATATTCCTTTTTTACAAAAATCTAATCATAACTTTTTTCAAAATAAAATTTTGATTTAATTTAATTATACAATATTTTTAAAAAATATTCTATTAAATTTTATATCCAAGCCCCCACAGGGTATTATACTCTTTGGATTTTAAAACCTAGATTCCAGATAGCTTCGCTTTTGGAATGATACAGGCGCACGACACAACAACACAAACATGAATATGAACATAACACAGAATAAACGAATAAGACAAAGACAAA
>CAZDWR010000073.1:2358-2618 GCA_964509275.1 uncultured Candidatus Saccharibacteria bacterium | reverse complement strand
ATACCAAGGCTATGGCTGGTCAGCCAATAGGTTTTTTTAATACTTCAGCTATAAATAGATTTTTAAATAAAAAAGGTTTAAATGAAGAAGTTGATATTTTTATTATTGATGTTTCGCCTAGTTTAGAACTTTTAAATAGAATTATATTTTTAGGAACTGATTATTTTGTGACTCCACTAATGCCGGATGCTTTTTCTGTACAAGGAATAAAAACTCTAGGAACAACTTTTGAGAATTGGAAAGAAGACTGGAAAAAAACT
>CAZDWR010000073.1:2034-2348 GCA_964509275.1 uncultured Candidatus Saccharibacteria bacterium | reverse complement strand
GCTAGAGTTTTAGCTAGAGATAAGGAAATTTCAGCTGACAAGGTTTTGGATGGAGAAGGGTTGTTTGTGGGATATATTGTTAACTCTTATAATCAATATGGAAGACAACCGATAAAAGCAAATAGAGAATGAATGAGAAAAATCCCAGAATATGTAAAAATGTTTTTATCTGAAAAGCATTCTAGAAATGGATTAGTTGAAACATCATGAAAAAAAGAAATTGCTATTGTAAAAGATTTTGGTCAATTATCTCCAGTTTCACAAAATTTAAGCAAGGCTGTTTTTGATTTAATTCCGGGAGAGGATTTTCAAGC
>CAZDWR010000073.1:0-2024 GCA_964509275.1 uncultured Candidatus Saccharibacteria bacterium | reverse complement strand
AATTATCTTGATCCGGTTAAAAAGTCAGGAACTAAAAAAGACTTTTGGACTATCGAAGCATTTAATGAATTAAAGAAATATTATGAAGATAACAACTAACATGACACAATCAGAACAACAATTAGAAAATAATTTAATACAGCAGTTGGAGGGATTTGGGTTTGAAGGTGTCGGCAACGAAGTTGCCGACAAAAACGGACTTGAGCAAAATCTAAAAACTCAACTGGAAAAATTAAATGCTGAAAGTTTAGAGAATAATCCTTTTTCAAAAAGGGAGTTTTCTGCTGTTCTGAATGAATTAAATAAAGGAGGAATTTTTGAAAAATCAAAATTATTGCGCGATAGAATAAATTTAACACTTGATAACGGTGAGGAAAAATATATCCAGTTTTTTGATAAAACAAATATTGAAAATAATACTTTTCAAGTTACCAATCAAATCACCATGGAGGGAAAATATGAAAATCGTTACGATGTTACCATTTTAATAAACGGATTTCCATTAGTGCAGATAGAATTAAAAAGGCGAGGTGTAGAAACAAAAGAAGCTTTTAATCAAATAAAAAGGTATCAAAAACATTCTTTTTTAGGAACACTTTTTGAATTTGTGCAGATTTTTATAATTTCCAATGGGGAAGAAGTAAAATACTTTGCCAACAATCCAAGCCAATCTTACGAACAAACTTTTTTCTGAACAGATAAAGAAAATAAAAAGATTTCAGATTTATCCGATTTTGCAGAAATATTTTTAGAAAGAAACTTTTTAGGAAAATTTATTCCAGAATATATTGTTTTAGCTGAATCTGGAAAAATTCCTATGGTTTTGCGACCTTATCAATATTATGCTGTTAAGTCCATTGAAGAACGAGTAAAAAATACTGACAAAGGAGGATATATTTGGCACACTACAGGAAGTGGAAAAACCTTAACTTCTTTTAAAGCTAGTCAGGTTTTGGTAGATATGGGAGTGAAAAAAGTTCTTTTTGTGGTGGATAGAAAAGATTTAGATATTCAAACAACAACTGAATTTAATTCATTTGCGAAAGACTCTGTGGACGGCTCAGAGAATACTTCTTCACTTGTCAGGCAATTAGCAGACCCAACAAAAAAATTAGTGGTAACAACAATCCAAAAACTTGATAGAGCTTTAACAAGAGAAAGTTATTTAAAACAATTTGAAGCCCTGACAAATGAAAATATGGTAATCATTTTTGATGAATGTCATCGTAGTCAATTTGGAGATACAAACAAAAGAATAAAAGAATTTTTCAAAGAGGCACAAATTTTTGGTTTTACAGGAACGCCGATTCTTGCAGATAATGCAAATAATGGAATGACAACAAAAGATATTTTTGGAGATTCTTTGCATAAATATATTATCACCGATGCTATTGCTGATAATAATGTTTTAGGATTTTCTGCTGAATATGTGGGGAAGTATAAAAATAAAAATGATTTTACGGTCGAACGAGATATTGAAGTGGAAGATATTGATACAAAAGAGATTTTAGAAAGCAATAAAAGAGTAGAAAAAATTACAGAATTTATTTTGCAAGACTGGAAACGAAAAACTAAAAATGGAAAGTTCAATGCTATTTTGGCAGTTTCATCGGTGGAAATGTTAAAAAAATATTATTTGGCTTTTGAAAAATTAAAAGGAAATATTTTTAAAGATGATAATTTTAAAGTTTCTGCAATATTTTCTTATCAAGCCAATGAAGAAGATAAAAATGATGGCTCTTTAGACGTGGATGAAATTACAAATATTGAAAACCAACATTCGCGAGATTTTTTAGAAAAATGTATTACTGATTATAATAATGATTTCGGAACAAATTTTTCGACGCAAAATTTTGAAGGATACAGGCAGAATTTACAAAAAAGAATAAAAGGAGAAGAAAAAGGTTATTTAAAAAGAGAAGACAAAAGGGTTGATTTAGTGATTGTGGTAAATATGCTTTTGACTGGTTTTGATGCTAAAAAATGAATACTTTATATGTTGATAAAAATTTAAAATATCACGG
>CAZDWR010000072.1:0-2643 GCA_964509275.1 uncultured Candidatus Saccharibacteria bacterium | reverse complement strand
AAAAGGAATTTTTTCAAAACCATTTTTTATTCCAGAAAAAATTAAAAATAAAAAACCCCCTATTACAAGAATAAAATATATTGCTCACTCAAAAACAAGATATTCATCACTCCTGTGTCTCTCATCTAACTCATCTTTATTTTTCATATTTTATTTATCCAACATTTTCCTGTATTCACTTAAAATTCTGTTCTGTTTTTCTGAAGATTTCTTTGCTGATTTTATAATTATCTTTTTTTCTTGACTTGAACTATATTTTTTTTGAAATAATATCTTTCATTTTATTATTTCCATTTTTTTTAAAATTAAACATATTATTTTATATTATCTTCTATGATTTGATTGTTAATGTTGCTTATAGTATATCTTTCTTCCAATACTTTTTCAAGCCTATTTAAATCAATATTAAAATAAATCTTTTCTATATCATTATCTTCTTTTTTCAAAATTAAATCTATTCTAATATTGTCTTTAAATTTTTCTTTAATTCTTTTGACATTCTCTAAAGAATTAAAATATTGTTCTATGAATTTTTCCTTAACAATATTTCTTCCTTCTTTTCATTCTCTCGCTTTTGTAAATTCTCAAGATTTTTTATAATCTCCAAACATCAATATGATAACTATTTTTCTGCCTTGTTTTTTTAATTTCCTTATCATTTTATCAAAAGTAGAAAATTGATTTCCAAAAGTTCCATCAAGTAAAAAAGAAATTTCATTTTTTATACAGTATTTTCTTAAAATTTCTATTCCAATGTTCGATGCTTTTTGTAAAACATAAGAATTTCCTTTTACATTCTTTTCTAAATCACTTTTTTGGTACAAGGGGATTTCATTTCTTATTTCATCAACATCTAGCCTTACTAAATAATTATCAAAATCTTTTCTAATTGTTTTATCAATATTATTCTTAAATAAAGCATTTTTTTCTTTAACATATTCTTCTGAATATTCCGTTTTTCCAATACCTGGAGAGCCAGCCATAAAAATTGCCGATAATGATATTGGAAAAACACCTTTATCTAAAATGAATTTCTTGATTAAATTTATTTCACTTTTCCTAACTCATTCAACTGCTTTTTCTTGAACTTTAAGCTCATTATTTGTTAATTCCATGCAAAAATTATATCATAAAATACCCATTAAAATTTATAAAAATATTTTTTATTGTTTATTTTATCCTGTTATACAAATAATTATCTTGAAAAACTATTATTAAATATTTATTTTTCCAACTCTCGCCTCACCTTAAATATGGAATTCTACAACATCACCATCTTTTATTTCATAATCTTTCCCTTCCATTCTAACCTTCCCTGCTTCTTTAGCTATTTTCTTATTTTCAAAAGACAATAAATCTTTATATGAAATCACTTCAGCTCTTATAAATTTTTTCTCAAAATCATTGTGTATGGCCGTTCCAGCTTTTGGAGCTTTTCAACCTTTTTTGATTGTTCAAGCACGAGTTTCTTCCACTCCAACGGTAAAATACGAAATTAAATCTAAAAGTTCATAGCCTTTTTTTATTAAAATATCTATTCCGTCTGCACTCACACCCAACTCTTCTTTATAAAGTTCTTTTTCATCTGCTGCAAAATCATTTAATTCATGCTCTGTTTTTCCATCAATAATTACTCATTTAAAATCATTTTCTCTAAAATAATTTATTAATATTTCTCACTGACTGTTATCTTTTGAATCTATATTTTCTCCAACAGAGTCTTTATTTAATGCAAATAAAACAGGTTTTGCTGTCAATAATTGCAACATATTAACTTGTTTAAGTTCTTCTTCAGAAAAATCATTAATAAATTGAATAACAAATTTGTCTTTTTCAAAAATATTTAAAATTTTTTTTAAAACATTATCTAATATCTTTGCCTCATCATCTCCTTTTTTTAAATACCTCTCATTTGATTCCAACCTTTTTTTTATAACTTGTTTATCAGCTTCTATAAGCTCAATATTTATAATTTCTATGTCAGTCATTGGATCTGTTCTACCTTCTACATGAATAATATCTGGGTCTTCAAAAATTCTTGCAACGTGTAATATCGCATCAACATCACGAATATTGGATAAAAAATCATTTCCCATTCCCTCTCCCTTGGACGCTCCTTTTACTAATCCCGCAATATCAACAAATTCTATAACAGCTGGAATCTTTTTTTTTGTTTGAATCATTTCTGCTAAGTCGTCCAATCTTTTATCTGGGACTACAACAATTCCCACACAAGGGTCAATGGTACAAAAAGGATAGTTAGCCGCCTCTACTTGTTTTTTTGTTAAAGCATTAAATAATGTTGATTTTCCGACATTTGGTAATCCCACAATTCCTATTTTTAAATTCATATGCAGAATTATAACATAGCGAAACGAATGTTGCGTAAATATAGAGTTCCTCTCTATATTTATGGAACTGAGTGAGTGACTGTTATATAAACTTCTATAACATAGCGGAGTGAATGTGTCCTTCCTTTGCGTCTGTGTCATTCCAAAAGCTTGCTATTTGGAATCCAGGTTTTGAGACAGAGAACATATAAATTTAATAAAGTATTTTTTACGAAGAATTTTGTGGTTAATTAAATGTTTAGTAACTTCAATCCTGGATTCCGGGTAACTGCGTTCCCGGAATGACACAGAC
>CAZDWR010000071.1:0-2704 GCA_964509275.1 uncultured Candidatus Saccharibacteria bacterium | reverse complement strand
AGGGTATCTTGTTTTTTAACTCACTAGCAAGCTCTTTTTATAAAACTTGTCCATGTCTGTGTCATTATGTTTGTGTTTGTGTCATTCCAGAAGCTTGCTATCTGGAATCCAGGTTTTGAAACAGAGAATATAAAAATTTATTAAAATATTTTTTAAAAATAATTTTATTGAAGATTATTCTCTGGACAACATAAGTCTTGTATTCCATCTGGAATGACGCAGACGCGATAACACAGAGGCAATCCCAAGCTTTAATTTAAGTAGTTTTAAAAAATAAATTATTCCGATTGAACTGTTCCTAAAGTAAAAATTCTACTACCATTATCTGGTAAAGTCGTATTTTCAGCGGGCGACCTTTCCACAATTTCCCTTTCTGTATGCGTATCTTTTGCTCTTAATACTTTTTCACCAATAATCATTGGTCGTTTTGAAACCTGTGAGCTACTTGGAATAAATCTTACTTGAAAGTATACTGTTCTTGGATGAGTTCGATATCCTATGAATGCCTTAATTTTATTGTGTCTTCAAATTACTTCTCTGGTTTCTGAATCGTAGGAAATGTAAGCATTTGAAGGTTTTATTTTATCCATAAATTCTACATAAAGCGGTAACTTAGCCCTCACTTCAACATCAGTAATATCAGAGCTAGTATTTGATATTCTTCAAACAACAGTATAAGTTGTAGCTTCTCCAACCACAGGGTTTTTTTCACCAATATTATCAAAAGGCCCTTCTTTATGTGACAAAAAAGTTTCCAAAGTCACTTCCGTTGGTATTAATATTTTTTTTGAAAATTCTTCTAATATTTTTCCAGGTGAATTTTGGTCATCAAAATTACTTCCTGACACAGTAAAATCTATTTCTATTGTTGGGTCTTTAAAATACCCTGCTATTTTATCCTTACCAAGGATAATCATCTCAAATTTATCTGCAATACTAGAATTTCCCAACAATGATTTCATAGAAGGGTTTGTATTCCTGTTTCATGTAATTAAATCTTTATTTGAATCATAAAACCCACTTTCAACTTTTAATCTCTCTTTCTCAAAAAGACCTTGCGGAATACTTGCTGTAACTTTTATATCAGAAATAACAGATGTTAAATTGTTGCTTAAATTTCAATTTACTGTCAACACATCTCCAGAAAAAACAATAGCATCTCCATTTTCTCTGTCTTTATTTGTGCTTACCTCCATATAAATATCTGGTTTTTTAATAGTGATTTCTTTTTCTGCTCGTGAAAAAACTGTTCTAATCTCATTACGAAGCGGTATTGAATCTCCAATATTAAAAGAAAAAAATTTCTTTTCTGTATCTTGTCCTAATAATTTACCTCTAATAATTATATTTTTTCTTTCTCCTGGTTTTAATTGATTAATCTTAAATACATTTTGTGAAATATCTGAAAAAACTGCTTCTGGCTCGGAACTTTCAAATTTAAAGCCTGATGGATATCTGCCAATAATAATAAGGTTGTTAAGTGTCTCATTCGTATTTGATAAAATATTAACTTTTATTTCAAAGTCTTTATTTGACAACACTTCTTTGGGATATTCTATTTCTAGATTGACAGGAGATGATTCTATTTTAACTTTATGTATCTTTTTTAAAGATAATATGTTTGAAAAATTTCCAATCTTATAACGAGCAGTAATTTCTATTTCTTTAACATCACCCACTGAACCAGAAAAAATTGCTGAAAACTGCTGATTAATTTTTCCACCAGAACGTAAAGGCTCTGAAGCTTTGTATGTTTTATTCTTGATGAATTCTTTTCTTTCTTTATCGATAGTTGATTCTGGAAAAACTATCCTAAATTCTATATCTCTATGATCTAATTCTGTTGGATTCTCTAACACTATTGAAAAATTTAATACCTCTCCAGACTTTATAGAACTTGGGCCCACTATATGCATTTCTATATTATTTTTTACCACACTTTGATTAAAAAAAAGAAAAAAAGAAGTAAAAGATACAGCGCTTACAAAAAAGACCAGTGACAAAATAAGCATAATAGAAAAAACTGAAGGGCCTTTTTTTTTAAATCTATGAAGGTGTATGTTTTTTTCATTTTCATTTTCATTTGCAGATAAATCCCCTCAAGAATTATCTGTCTTATGGTCCAGTTCTAACAGAGACTTTCTCCTTTCTTTTTTTTTTGTGCTCTTCCGTGAATACAATTGAGATTTTATTTGATTAATTTTATTTTGTGGTTTTTTTTCCATACACTTCTTTAGATTTAGAAAAATAAAGGATCCTATATTAGCTTCACTCACTCGGTCGGAAAAAGAAATTCCGTTACACTTCATTTCTTTTTCCGACGCTCGTTTCGTTTGCTAATAAAAATTATTATTTTTTTCATTATAGCATTCTAAGATAGAAATGGTATTTTCTACTTGTGTCTATGTCATTTCTTTGTGTTTGCCTCTGTGTCATTTCAGAAGCGAAGCTATCTGGAATCCAGGTTTTAAAACATAGAGCGTGTAATTTTAATAAAATATTTTTTAAGAATAATTTTCTGAAGATTAAGATGGTTTACAACCTTAATCCTGGATTCCGGGTAACTTCGTTCCCGGAATGACACAGTGTGTTTGCGTTTGTGTTTGTGTTTGTGTTTGCCTCTGTGTCATTCTCCAACTTGATTGGGGAATCCAGGTTTTCAGGCAGAGAACATAAAAATTTATTAAAATAATTTTTTTAATAT
>CAZDWR010000070.1:0-2748 GCA_964509275.1 uncultured Candidatus Saccharibacteria bacterium | reverse complement strand
TCCAGCACCACTTTTTTTAATACAGAAATAGCCTCGCTATTTCTGTATTAAAAAAGTGGTGCTGGATCCAGGTTTCAAGACATAGAACATATTAATTTAATAAAATATTTTGTAAGAATAATTTTATAAATATTTATATTATTAACAACATAAGTCCTGGATTCCGGATAACTTCGTTTCCGGAATGACACAAACACAAATTAGAAACATAATGAAACAAATATACTGAGGGCAAAAAAATATAATAAAAATAAATTTAGTGCAAAAAAAAACGCTATGCGTTTTTTTCTTTTTTTACAAGTTACAAAATTACAAGCCTTACCTGTTGTAAAACTAATTATTTTAAAGTTACTGTTGTCCCTGCTTCTTCCAATGCTTTCTTTAAAACTTCTGCGTCTTCTTTTTTCATTCCAGCTTTCATAATAATTGGTGCACCTTCTACCATTTCTTTTGCTTCTTTAAGTCCAAGCCCTAATGCTGTTTTAACAGCTTTAATCGCTCCAATTTTTGATTCACCAGCTGAAGTTAATTCAACATCAAAATCTAGTTTTTCTTCTTCACCTCCTGCATCAGCTCCTCCTGCTGGACCAGCTGCTACCGCAGATGCTGATACTCCAAATTTTTCTTCAAAAATTTTTACTAATGCGTTTAGTTCCATTACGGACATTTTTTCTATTTTTTCCACAATTTCCTTAAATTCTGCTGGAACCTCTACTTCTTTTTTTTCTTCAACTTCTGTAACTTCCGCAACTTCTTCAACTTTAGTCTCTTCAACTTCTGCAACTTTTTCAGTTTTCACTTCTTCTGTTATTTCTGTTGCTGTAGTTTCTTCTACTTTAGTTTCTTCTTTTTTTTCTTCTTCTGTCATATAATTTTTAATTTATTTTTTAGTTTTTGCTATTTCGGATAACACAATCGCTGTTCTTTGTATTGGTGAATTAATTACATTTACAAACATTCCTCTCAAAACATCCAATGATGGGATATTAGCTATTTCATTCATTTGAGCTTCATTTTGAAATTTTCCTTCAAAAAATCCACCTATAATTTTTATTTTGTCTTTTGTAATTTTTGCAAATTCTTTTACAAGTCTTGCTGGAGCTGTCGCATCTTCTTTAGAATAAGCAAGAGCTACTTCACCTTCCAGAATAGGAACTTCACCTGATATTTTTGATGCCTTGGCGGCATTTTTAATTAAAGTTTTTTTAATTACACTATAATTAACATTTTCAGATGTCATTTTTTTTCTCATTTTACTAGTATCTCCTACTCCAACTCCTGAAAAATGTACGAAAACTGCAGATTCTGAATTATCAAAAATATCATTTGCTTTTTTTAAAGCTTTTTCTTTTATTTGTCTGGTTACTGCCATAATATTTTTTTAAACTATTCAAGGATTCAATTGAATATATGAATAATTATTTTTTGTGATAAAAAACTCTTGAGATAAATCAAAAGCTAGAAAAATAATGTTTAGAACAATATTTAAAAAATATTGTTTAAAAACTTCGGTCGGAAATTTATGTTGGAAAATTTTTAAAACTTCCCTTCTACCAACTGTCTCTAGTTTCTTATCGAGAATATTTTAACAAATTTTTAGCAACAAGTAAATGCTTAACTTGGATTAAATCTTGAACCTAGAAGTTTTTTTTGACAAAATATTATGAATTTTTGGTTATTTTTTTATTTGTGTTTGTACCGTTGTGTCTGTGTCCTTCCAGAAGCGAAGCTATCTGGAATCCAGGATTAAAGTCAGGAATATCCAAATTAAATATTGTGAAGTTTAACGAAACCAATATAAAACCTGGATTCCGGGTAACTGCGTTCCCGGAATGATACAGACACAGACAAAAGCAATATTGTTTTTAAAATTTTATTGTTCCAAGTTCAGAGTTTAATCCAAGTAATTGTATTTAAAAAATATTTTAAACAGTCTCCAAAACAATTAATTTAAATTTTCCTTCTTCATCTAAATCTTTTGCCTTAATGGTCAGTTTATCAGAATTTTCTATTTCTGATCCGAGGGCAGAAGAAAATTCTTCAATATCATCTTTTCCATTTTCAAAAATTGGAATTATAATTTTAGGAGAAAATTGTTTAATAAATTTTGCAGCATCTTTAGGTGAAAAAGCATCTCCTCCCCCCATTGGAATTACAAATATATCAGCTTTTGAAAATTCTTCAAAAGCATCATTGCTAAATTCTTCGCCACTACTAATTGGTGCAAAAATTGCAACATTAATTCCATCTAAAAAAATAGTGTAAGAAGCCATCATTTCATCAACTCCTTGAAATTTTTGTTTTAAAGAATATCCTTTAATAAAAATATCTGAAATTTCATATTCTCCAGCTCCTTTTACAACAAAAGCATTTTTATTTTTAGATTTTACTTGGTCAAAACCGTTAAAGTCTGGGTGAAAAATATTGGCAATAGCAATATCAGCACCAAATTTTGATGTTTTTTGTTTTGAATTTTTTGAAATAGGATTGATTGCAATAATTTTATCTGCAAAAGTAATTTTCAAAAAAGAATTTCCATGTCTTGTGATTATCATAATATGATTTATTTTTATAATAACCATTATAACAAATTATACTTTTAAATACAGGCTGACTTAAATTAAAGCTTGAATTTTGTACCCTTGTTTTATATCACAAAAGAGCTTTGTTTAAAAGGCTACTTGTTCTTTATTAAAAATTTAATCACCACCCTTATTAATATTTTTATATGTTAAAATATATTTATGA
>CAZDWR010000069.1:0-2756 GCA_964509275.1 uncultured Candidatus Saccharibacteria bacterium | reverse complement strand
TTAATACAGAAATAGCGAAGCTATTTCTGTATTAAAAAAAGTGGTGCTGGATCCAAGACTGAGGATACAAACCGTTTAAATCTTTAGAAAAATATTTTTACAAAATACTTTATTAAATTTGTATGTTTTCTGCTTCAAAACCTGGATTCCAAATAGCAAGCTTTTGGAATGACACAAGCATAAACACAAGTGTTGCGTCTGTGTCGTTCGTCTGTGTCATTCCGGGAACGAAGTTACCCGGAATCCAGGATTAAAGTTGTATAATATCCAAATTAAATATTGCGAAGTTTAATAAAACCAACAAAAAACCTGGATTCCAGATAGCTTCGCTTCTGGAATGACACAGACGCAAAGGAATGACACAGACGCAAGACACAAACACAAACATCAAAACTTTTTTACAAGGTTTCTTTTTTTTACCATTTTTTACCACAAAAAATAAAAACCTTGAATAACAGTTGAATAACATTATAAAATTTAGGGTATTCACTGGTAATCAAGGATAAAAAAACAGATGGTAATCAAGAAAAAGTCTTTAAAATCAAATGTTATTCAGCTTTTGTGGATAAAAAAGTGGAAAAGTGGATAAAAGTGGGTAATCAGGGTATACAAGTTAAAAATTTAAGTATACAATAAATTGCATGGAGGGAATAGACTTATAAATAAATCAAAACCTCCAGTAGCACTCAAGCAGTAAAATAAAATAAGTTGAAAATTTTTATCATTTATACAATCTAGATAAAAGTAACCTATTAATTTAGTAATGAAATTGCTGAAGATAAAAAATGTTTGAAGTGCTATTACAGAATTTAAAAAATTTATATTAAATTTTGTAATAGCGTTTGTTTGCGCAAATTGCTAAAAATATATATTTATGATTATTGGAGAATACCGACATTCAATAGATTCTAAAGGAAGGACATCACTTCCTGCAAAATTTAAAAAAGAAATGGGAAAGGTGGTTTATATCACTAAGGGTTTTGACGATGTTATAGATGTGTATACAAAAAAGTCTTGAGAAGTTCTGAAAGCAAAAGTTGAAGCATTGCCAATGTCAATAAAAGCTAATCGAGATTATAAAAGAATCGTTATTGGTTCATCATCAGAATTAGAATCAGATAAACAAGGAAGAATTTTAATTTCACAAAGTCTAAGAGATTACGCCAAAATAGATTCTTCTAAAAAAGTAGTCTGAGTTGGAATTGGAGATAAGGCTGAAATATGAGCAGAAGATAGGTGAGATAAAAATTCACAAGAAAGTATCGCTAATCTTGATAATATTGCAACAGCACTAGACGGCATAATATAAGCTAGAGGTTGAAAAATTCTTTTTTTAAATTGAAAGTTATGAAAAATTCAATTAATCTAAATACAGTGCATATACCAGTTCTTTTAAATGAAATATTAGAATCTTTAGAATTAAAAAAAGGAGATAAGGTTTTTGACGGAACATTGGGTGGCGGAGGATATTCAGAAAAAATTTGCCAAGCTATTGGAGAGGAGGGAATATTGATAGGAACAGATTTGGATCAAAATGCTCTTAATCGTGTAGAAAAAAGATTAGAAAAATTTCTTTGTCAAAAAAAATATTTTCTTAAAAACTATTCTGATATTAAAAATATTTTAGATATTTTAGAAATAAAAAAAATAGATAAAATGGTTTTAGACTTAGGAATCAGTTCTGATCAATTGGAAGCTTTTGGAAGAGGAATATCATTTAAAAATAGTTCTGATCCATTAAATATGAATTTATCAGTTGAGGAAAATAAGAAGCTGACGGCGTCGGAAATTCTAAATACTTGGTCAGAAGAATCTATGGCAGATATATTTTTCTACTATGGAGGAGAGAGAGCAAGTAAAAAAGTAGCGGCAGCCATCGTTAAAAAAAGAGATCAAAAAGAATTTAAGATAGTTTCTGATTTAGTGGAGTTGATAGAAAGTGAGATTGGATATTTTTATAAAAATAAAAAAATTCATTCAGCTACTAAAATATTTCAAGCATTACGAATTACGGTAAATAATGAAATAGAAAATTTGCAGAAAGTTCTCACCGATGGAGTAGAAAGTTTAAAATCAGAAGGGATAATTTCAGTAGTAACATTTCATTCGCTAGAAGATAAAACGGTAAAAAAGATTTTTAGAGAAATGGAAAATGAAGGAATAGGAAAAAGAGTAAACAAAAAAGTAGTAAAGGCAAGCAGGGAAGAAGTTTTAAGAAATAAAAGATCAAGATCTGCAAAACTTAGAGTATTTAAAAAAAATAATAATATTAACAATATGCAAAATAGAATAAATAATAAAAAAATATACAGAATAAATAATTTCTTAGTAAAATTTGAAAAGAAAGTATTCATAACATCTATCTTATCAATATTTTTATTGTTAGTATCTCATGCTTTTTTAGTTTTTTCATCTGTAGCAACAGCATATAGTTTAGATGAGGGAAAGGGATATTTAGCAAATATTATTTTTAATAACTCAATACTAGAATCTGAATTTTCAGTAAAAAAAGGAGAGGTTTCAAGTAATTTAAACACAAGCTTGGTGGCAGTAAGGGAAGTGACTTTTATTGATTCTTCATTTGAAAAAATTGTTTATAATAAATAATTTTTTGTTGTTTTGTCTGTGTCATTGCGTCGTGTGTTGGCGTCTGTCTTGGCGTCTGTGTTGTTGTGTCTGTACCCCTCCCGTGTTGGTTGTTGGTGTCTGTGTCATTCCAGAAGCGAAGCTATCTGGAACCCAGGATTGAAGTTGCA
>CAZDWR010000068.1:0-2781 GCA_964509275.1 uncultured Candidatus Saccharibacteria bacterium | reverse complement strand
TTTGTCAAAAAAAACTTCCAGGTTCAAGATTTAATTTAAGTCATGGTATAATACTTTTGTTTATTTTATAATATGATAATTTGCTCTTGTAGTGAAATGGATATCACGACGGTCTTCGGAACCGTCATTGGGGGTTCGAATCCCTCCAGGAGCACAAAATTTTTAAAAAATCGCATCAGCGGTTTTTTAACTAAATTTTTTAGCTTCTGGAGGGATTCGAAAAAAGCGAAATATATTTTTTTCTGCCTTTGTGTCTGCATCTGTGTCATTCTCCAGGGAAGACTGGTAAATCCAGGTTATGAGACAGGGAACATATAAATTTAATAAAGTATTTTTTAAGAAAAATTTTGTAAAAATTTATTGTTTTGTAATCTTAATCCTGGATTCCGAGTAACTGTGTTCCCGGAATGACACAGGCACAGACAAGCAGCATTGTTTTTAAAATTTGATTGTTCCCGGTTCAGACTTGAACTCAAAGATCTTTTATTATTTTTCTAAATTTTTGTTATAATATATTCATGAAAATAGTAATAACAGCAGGAGGCACTGGAGGACATTTTTATCCACTTTTATCAGTGGTAAATAAAATTCGTAAAATATCAGAAGAAAAAAAAATCTTGCAATCAGAAATCTTTTATCTTGCGGAGGTTCCCTATGACGAAGATTTATTATTCAATAATAATGTTAAATTTCAAAGAATATATGCGGGAAAGCTGAAAAAAGGCTTTCATTTTTCAAATCTTTTTTCTTTGTTTAAAATGGCTTGAGGGGTATTGCATGCTTTAATGAAAATGTTTAAAATTTATCCAGACGTTGTGTTTAGCAATGGTGCTTATGTTTCTTTTCCAGTACTTGTAGCTGCGAGAATTTTAAGAATTCCTGTAGTACTCCATGTTTCTGACACCGTTCCATCAAGAGTACTATTGTTTGCAGGAAAATTTGCAGAAAAAATTTCTGTAGCTTTTCCTGAAGCTACAAAATATTTTGATGAAGGGAAGGTGGCATATTTAGGGAACCCAATTCGAGATGACATAAAACATATTCAAAAAGAAGGAGCTCATGATTATTTTAATCTTGATCCTAGGTTAGCAACAATTTTAATCTTAGGTGGCTCTCAGGGAAGCGTTATTATAAATAATACGATTTTAGATTCCTTGCCTAAATTAGTAGAAAAATATCAAATTATTCACCAAACAGGAAAAAAAAATTATGAGGACGTATTTGGAACATCAGGAGTTCAGCTAATGAACAATCCATTAAAAAACAGGTATAGAATTTATGCATACTTTAGCAATTTGGAAATAAAAATGGCAGCAGGAGCGGCAGATTTAATAATAACTCGTGCAGGTGCAGGGTCAATTAATGAAATCTCAAACTGAGGAATTCCATCAATTTTAATACCTATTTCAGAAAAGGTTTCAAGAGACCAAGAATCAAATGCTTTTTCTTACGCCAGAAGTGGGGCAGGAATTGTTATAAGACAAAAAAATTTAAGCCCACAAATTTTAAGAAACGAAATAAATCACATTTTTACAGAAGAAGGTTTACACAAAAAAATGTCTAAATCAGCAGAAGATTTTTTTAAGCCAGATGCTGACATAAAAATAGCTAATGAAATTATTTCCATTGTTCTATCTCATCAAAAATAATTTAATATGTCGATAGTAAAAAAATTTCAAAAAAAGATTGAAAATTTTATATGCATTAATTGCAGGGAAAAAGTTATAGGAAATGGCTTTACTAATCATTGTCCAGAATGTTTTTTCTCTAGGCATGTAGATATTTTTCCAGGTGATAGATTGGAAGAATGTGGAGGAATGATGGAAATAATAGATATTGAAATATCAAAAGGTGGAAAATACATTATTATTCACAAATGTCAAAAATGCGGAGATATTTCTCGAGATAAATTTAGAGGTAAAACAGACAGCTTTGATAATTTATTGAAAATAGTGGAAAAAATAAATGAAGAAAAATTAAGGAAAATATAATTTTTTCCAACAAGTTTTGCTTGTAAGATTAGAAAGAAAATATTTCTTTCTAATCTTACAAGCAAGGCTTGTTGGAAATTATGTATGAAATTTATGACACAAAGGGATATGTTCTGCGATCACTTATTTCTAGAGAGAGTGATGCAAGAGTTTTATTATTTACTGAAAAATTTGGTTTAATCTGGGCAAATGCTTCGGGGGCAAAAAAAGATATTTCAAAATTTAGAAACCTTACGCAAGATTTAACAAAATTAAATGTTTTTTTAGTAAAAGGCAAAGGCGGGTATAGAATTACAGGAGGTCAGTTTATAGACAATATTTATTTTTCACTAAAAAAAAATACTGAATATTCTGATGAAGTTTTTAAAGAAAAAATAATAATAATAAAAAATATTTTTTTGTTATTGGAGAAAGTTTTTTTACATAACGAACAGGATTTTAGAATTTTTAGTTTATTAGAAATTTTTTTGGATTCTTTTAAAAAGCTAGAACATACAGAAGTCTTAAAAGAAAAAGAAGTTTTATTTTTGGCTAAACTTTTTTTTCTTTGAGGTTATTTTGATCAAAATGATTTAATCGAAAAAATAGGTCAGGAAAGTTTAAAATTAAAATTTTCAAAAAAAGAAATTGATAATTTACGAGAAAAAATAAATCAAAATATTTCTAAAGTGGCGTTTTAATTAGTTTATTTAGTGTCTGTGTCGCTCCTTTGTGTCTGTGTCATCCAGCACCACTTTTTTTAATACAGAAATAGCGAGGCTATTTCTGTATTAAAAAAAGTGGTGCTGGA
>CAZDWR010000067.1:0-2859 GCA_964509275.1 uncultured Candidatus Saccharibacteria bacterium | reverse complement strand
AAATAAAAAGATAGAATATATCCCAGAATCAATAAAACGATATAAAAAGTCAAAAACATATCCACATAATATTTTTTTTATGAATTTAATCGGGCTTGCGAGTGATTGATAAATTTTGTTTAATATTTTTTTTTGTTATACTTAATGACATAAAGTAATTAATTAAAAAAATATTATGGATGAAAAATATATAGCAAATATTATAAATAAAACAATGTCAGAGCTTCCTTTAAGATCAAGGGAAGTTTTAGAAAAAAGATTTGGTTTAAAAAAAGGAGGAAAAAGAAACACACTAGAATCAATTGGTGGTGATTATGGAGTTACCAGGGAAAGAATTAGACAAATTGAAAATTCTGCAAAAAAATTGATATTAGAAACAAATTCTCTTATTTCCAACATGGACACTTCCATCAAAGAGCTTAAAAATGTTATTTCTGATTTTGGAGGAATTGTTTCAGAAAAAGATTTGTTAAATCATTTTACAGATAAAGCTGATATGCAGGATCATTTAAATTTTATTCTTAACTTATCAGAGCCTTTTAGAGAAACGAAAATACCTGAATTACATGACAGAATGTGATATACAAACGATAAATCTTTTGATGCTTTTATAAAATCATTGGATAAATTATATAAAGATATCAATACTGATGAATTGCTAACAGAGTCAGAAATTTTAAGTAGATTTTCAACAAGACTAAAAGAGCATACTAATAACAGAAATTTATTAAAAAATGAAACGGTGGCTAGATTGATTAGGCTTTCAAGAAAAATAGGAGTTAATGGATTAGAGCAGTGAGGACGAGCAGATTCAAGAAATATTTCGGCAAAAGGAATAAAGGATTTTGCTTTTCTTATACTTAATAAAGTTAAAGAACCTATGCATTTTAGAGATTTAACCGAAGAAATTTCATTAAGATTTAATAAAGAAGTCAATGTTGCAACTTGTCATAATGAATTAATTAAAGACAGCAGATTTATTCTTGTTGGGAGAGGAAAATATGCTTTAAAAGATTGAAATCAGTGAAGCGGAGGAACAGTAAAGGAAGTGATTATTGAAATCATCAAAAAAAATAAAAAAGCAATGACAAGGGATGAGATTATTGATGCTGTGATGAAGAAAAAAGATGTTAGAAAACAAACCATAGTTATTAATCTTTCTGACAATTTATTTGCCAGAACAAGAGACGGAAAATATAAACTTGCATAATCGATGAATAAAAGAAAGAGGGTTTTACTTGTGATAAAAGACGGATGAGGGTATAAAAAAAAAAGTTTTATAGAGAGGTTTTTTAAAAAAAATAAAACAATAAATGCAATAGAGCTTGCAAATACAACAAGTAGTGATTACTTTGAAAAAACATATCCTAGTATTTATTTGAATGCTGCAGGTAAATATGTTGGAGTGCCCAAAGGAATAGTGGGCAATTCAGAGGTTGGTCATATGACGATAGGTGCTGGAAGGTCAGTTTTACAATCATTATCTAGAATAAATAATAGTATAGAAAATGGTTATTTTTTGCGAAATGAGATTATTTTAAAGTCAATCCAAAATATTAAAAAAAATAATTCTCAATTGCATTTGATAATTTTAATGCAAGATGCAGGAGTTCATTCTCACATAAACCATCTTTTTGAAACTCTTAAATTTTGTAAAAAAGAAGGTTTAAAAAATGACCAAGTAATTTTACATTTGATTACAGACGGAAGAGATGATGACCCAAAATCTGGAATTTTATTTTTGTCAGAAATATCAGAAAAAATGGAAAAATTTGGAATAGGAAATGTTGGAACAATTTCTGGAAGATATTTTGCAATGGACAGAAACAATAATATAGATAGAACAAAAAAAACTTTTGATGCAATTTTTTATGCAAAATCACAGGAAAAATTTTCTTGTGGAGTGGAAAAAATCAGTTCTTTTTATCAAGAAGGTATTACAGATGAATTTTTACCAGCAATGGTCAAAGATGGATATAATGGAGTTTCTCAGAATGATTCAATTATATTTTTAAATTTCAGGAAAGATAGGTCTATCCAACTTTCTAAAATGATTGGAGAAAAGTCTATTCAAAAAAATATTTTTTTCTCAACAATGACTAACTACGATCATGATATTTTAGCAAATGTTATTTTTGATGATATAAAAATAGAAAATACTTTAAGCGATATTTTAGAGAAAAATAACAAAAAACAATTAAGAATTTCTGAGACAGAAAAGTATGCTCATGTAACTTTTTTCTTTGATGGGGGAGTTAAAAAAAACCATAAAAATAAAAAAGAAATTTTAATAAATTCACCAAATGTTAAAACTTACGATATGAAACCAGAAATGAGCTCTTATCAATTGACAGAAAAAGTTATTGAAGAAATTAAAACCGATCAATATGATTTTATAGTTATTAATTATCCAAATGCTGATATGGTGGGACATTCTGGAAAATTAAAAGCTACCATAAAAGCTATAGAAGTGGTTGATGAATGTGTTGGAAAATTAACAAAAAGTGCTTTAGAAAAAGATTTTATAATATTAATAACGGCAGACCACGGCAACGCGGAAGAAATTTCAGAAAATTTTACTCAACACACTCTAAACAAAGTTCCGTTTACAATTATTTCAAAAGAACTAAAAAATAAGAAAAATTATTTAAAAAAAGGAGAATTTGGTTTAGGGAATATATCGGCAACTATTTTAGAAGTAATGGGAATTGAAAAATCTGTGGAAATAGATCAGTCTTTGATTTCAAAAAAGTAGGTTTTTTGTGTTTGTGTCGGCGTCTGTGTCATTGTGTTGAGCATCTGCATCATTCCTTTGTGTTTGTGTCATTCCAGAAGCGAAGCTATCTGGAATCCAGGTTT
>CAZDWR010000066.1:0-2865 GCA_964509275.1 uncultured Candidatus Saccharibacteria bacterium | reverse complement strand
ATTTTTGTATTTGTTCGACAGCTCACAAACAAAAATCGCTTCCGAGATGACATTAAGAAATAAAACTGTCGAGATGATATAGATGCAAAAAAATGACACAAACACTAACGCAAGACCACACAAAGATAAACACACATACAAAATATTTAACTTTAATCTTTTCTAAAGAATATTAAAATTATATTCTTTTAAACTCTTCCGAATTTTTTTATATTCAGGAGATTTTTTTTCTACTAAATTTCAGAAATTTCTAGAATGGTTCATTTCTTTCAAATGACATATTTCGTGAACAATTACATAATCTCTTTGTTCTGATTTTAATAAAAAAATTCTATAATTAAAATTTAAATTTCCTTTAGTGGAACAAGAGCCTCATCTGCTTTTTGTATCTTTGATAAAAATATTTTTATATTGAAAATTATAAAATTTATTAAAAAAATCCACTCTTTCTTTTGCTATTTTCAAAAATTCTTTTTTATTATCTCTTCAATCTTTATCTAAAAGAATGGTTTTGTTACTTAACTTTGAAAATCTTTTTATATTTTTAAATATTCATTTTCCATTATTTTTTATAAAATTTTTGGGTGAAAAAAATTTTAATTCTAAGCTATTAAAAATATTCTTTTTGGGCAAAACCACTTCTAGGTTTTCAAAATTTTTAATTTTTAAAGAAATATTTTTTGCCCTTTTGCTGTATCTAATATTATAAAAAAATTCTTTTTCTTCTAAATTATTTTTTAAAATAATTCTTTTTACCATAACATTTTATCTTATTTCTTTCTTAAATTCTTTTATTCTTTCTTCAATATTGTCTACTCCATAAATATCAGAACCTACCACAAAATTTGAAACTCCATTTAAAAATAATTTTTGTGAATTTTTAAGTTTCACTCCCCCATCAACTTGAATATTTAAATTTGGATATTTTAAAAAAAAGTATTTTGCTTTTTTGAAAACTTTTTCGGAAATTTTTTGCCCACCATAGCCAACTTTTTCAATTCCCATAATTTGAATATAATCAAATTTATATTTTTCTAAAATTTTATTTACTTTTTTTGTATCATTACTCAGTCAAATCCCTAGTGCAATTTTTATTTTTTTTCCTTTTAATTCTTCAAAAATTTCATCTCAGTCAGAAACTCCAGAAAAATGAAAAATAACTCTCTTTGGTTTTAAATATTTTATAGATTCTAGAAACTTATCTTCCTCTCCTTTTGATCTATTTTTGATGTGGACAATCATGTCCAATTCCAAATCAATTTTTTCTGAAATTTTTTTTAATTTTTTAAAGGATTCTACTAAGCCAGAAGAGGCGAAAGTTTTTGTAGAAGTAAGATTGCCATCACAAATATCTATTTGTACCATCTTTACTTTCGCCGATTCTGCTCTTTTTATTTTTTCTTCAATTTTAGAAAATTTTTTTTCTAAAATTGCTGGGATTATTTTTATTTTTCTTTTCATAAAAAAATTATATCATATTATTCTTTTACTTATACCCTTTCCTAAAAAACAGTGTACTGGAGCACAAAAATTCTGATTTTCTATAAAGTTGTTTACTTTGAAATTTCCTTAATAAAAGCTCCTCCTCCTGTTGAAATAAAATCCACATTATCTTCCAATCCTAAATCAAATATGACTGAAACAGTACTACCACCGCCTGAAATAAAAAAATTCTTTTTATTTGCTAAAATTTTCAATAAATATTTTGTACCTTTATCATACCCCCCCTCGTAATAACCCATTGGACCATTAAAAAATACAAATTCGGCTTCTTTTAATTTATTTTCAATTTCCAAAAAAGACAAAGGAGAAATATCTAAAATTTTGTCATTTTTTGATAATTCTGAAACTTTTTTAATCCCTCTTTCGACTATTACTTTCTTAGGTAAAAAAAGTTTTTTAGATTTTAGAAGTTTCTTTAAAAAATCTTTTTTAAAAGTAAACTTTTCATCTATTTTTGATTTACCTATTTCGTAATTTAAATTTTTATAAAACTCATTTGCTACAGCTCCTCCCACAATAATTAAATCAAATTTATCCATTATTTTTTCAATTATGGGAATTTTAGTACTTGCCTTTGCTCCTCCCAAAATTAAAATTGACTTGCCTTTTGGTTTTTTTATTTTTTCAATAACATTTATTTCTTCTTCAAACCTAAACCCTAAAAAACGATTCTGTTGAAAAAATTGTGCTGGAAGTTTATCTATAGACATATGTTTTCTGTGTGAAACAGAAAAAGATTCATTAACATAAATACTAAAATTTTCTGCAATTGATTGAGCTAATTCAATATTATTTTCTTCTTCTAGCTTTGTAGTTCTAATATTATCTAACAATAAAATATGACCACTTTTAAGTTTATCAATTTTATTTACAGTTTTTTTTAAAATCTTCTTTTCTTCTAATTTAAAAAAGGTTTTCTTGTCGTAAATAATACTTATTTTTTTCTTTTTCAATTCTTTTTTAAATCATTCAAAAACTTTATCTAAATTTTCTTCTTTCTCTCTTCCCAGGTGTCCAATCATCACCACTTTTGCTTTTGCTTTTGCCAGAAATTCTATTGTTGGCAAAACAGCTTTCAATCTGAAATCATTTTCTATTCCTGACGTAGTTTTTTTCTTAAAAATGGGAACATTTATTCCCACCCTTATAATCACTTTTTTATCTTCAAAAAATTCAGGATTTTTTTTATCTAAAATATTGTAGTGCATCTTGTTTTTTATTATAACACAGTGAAACGAGTGTTGGAAAAATAAATTTGGTTGCCCTATATTTATTTTTCCAACCGAGTGAACGCATGTTATATTCCATATAACATAGCGAAGCGAGTGTTGTGTAAATGCAGAGTTCCTCTCTGTATTTACA
>CAZDWR010000065.1:0-2900 GCA_964509275.1 uncultured Candidatus Saccharibacteria bacterium | reverse complement strand
GTGAAAATTTTTCTCCTAAAATTTCTCTATTGAAAATATTATTATTAATAGATTCAGATAAAGATTCTCCTGATTTAATATTATATTCTTTCAATTCTAAAAGCTTTTCTGGATTGTTTTCTGCCAATTTAGCTAACATTTCTGAATTTCCTATTTCTGATGAAAGATTTTCCATTCCTGCTGTAATTTCTGCTTGTGGTAATGTTCCACTTTCTAAAATATTACTATCTCACTTTAAATCATCAAAACCATTAGTAGTATAAAATTCTTTTAAATTTTCCAAATTTTCTACAGAAAAATTTTTATCTATCTCAAAACCAGTATTTGTAAAATCATTAGCTTCAATATTAAATAATTGACTGGCTTTTTCTGGATCATTTTGAGTAAATTCTTTTAATGTTTCTATCATTCCATTTTCACTTCACATTCTTCCATCTATACCATCAAAAGATTTTGATAAAAAGTTTGATAATCCATCACCAGCTTCAATTTTAGGGACTTTTATTGCGGATTCATTAACAACAAAACCTTCATCTTTTATACCCGTATCAATAATATTATCTGCTGGAACTCCTGAAGGTGTTTCTAAAATTTCTTCTGGATTTTTTCAATCATTTAAAACATTTAAAAAAAATTCTGAAATATCTTCTTGCTTAAATGACCCTAGAGTTTCTATCCTATTTTCTTCTGAAATTCCATTAAGCTCTGATTTTTCTGGCATTTTTATTGCCTCAGAAAGATTATTGTTTTCTTCTAAAACAACATTGTCTTCCATAGCTAAGGGAGATTCTTTTAAAGCAACTTCATTAACAAATTCTTCCGCACCAAAAACATTACCAATTCCTCTAGATATTGCTCAAGTTGAAAAAGCCAACCTGACTGTTCCAGACAAATAAGATATTCTTTCTTCTTTATCCATTTTTGAAAGAGGGTTGAGTGATTTAAAAGTTTTTAAAATACCATTTTTTGCTTCATTTAAATTTAATCTTCCCTCAAGCTTGGCATGTCCTATGGATTTCAAGGCGGGAGCAGAAAGCCTAAGACTTAAGGCAACAAGAGCAGGGATCCCTGAAGTAAGTAGTCCAGTATATAAACCAGCCACATAACCTGTCTCAGCCAAAGCTTCAATTCTTTTTTTCCTTTCCTCTAAAGTGAGTTCGTTATAACGATCAACACTTTTTTTTTTTAAAACTAATCTTCTTTCTTCCCTTTTTTCTAGCTTTTTTTTAATCCTTTTAAGTTTTTTAAATCATTCTTTTTCTAATTCTCATGGAAGCAAATCTTTATTTTTTTTTGTAAATGTTTCCGTTATAGCCGCTCAATCAACAAGATTATTATTTTTATTTTTTAAAAAATATTTTATTTTAAATTCATCTAACGTTTTTCCTGTTTCAGATATTAATTTTTTTTGTATTTCAATGTTTTCTTTTCCATCTAATTTTTCATCAATATTTTCTCCCTTTTCTTCTAAGTAGCTTTGTCAAGAATAAAATGCCTTTAAACCAGAAACTTTTTTAAAAGTTTCTTTTAAAAATCTTTTAATCCCTCCTGCTTTTTTTTCTTCTTTTTTTTTTGATTGATTATCTTTTATTGCTTCAGCACTGTTAGGCTTATTTTTCTTCTCTTTTTTTGATTGATCACCTAATTGAGATTTTTCTTCTTCTGATTTTTTATTACTTACTCCGGACTCTGAATTAAAACTTGTTCAATTCTTTACTTTTTCCAAATGCATTTTTTTTGCCATTCCAGAAGCGAGTCTTCTGTTTTCTTTTCAATAAAAATCTCCTTCTTTCCAAGGTCTTTTAGCTAGTTTTATATTTGGTGGGAATTCAGAGTTATTCATAATTAATCATTTATTATATTATTAATTTCCTCCTTTGTTTCTTGATCAATTTTTTTTAATCCTTCTTTATATTCCGAATCATCTTCCACAGCTTTCTGTAGAATATATTCTTCCAAAAGTTTTTGAGCAAATTCTGCCAACTCTTTAGGCTCATCAACAAGTTCAATTGATTTTTGAATTAAAATTTCTTTATACTCCATTGGAATATCTAAATTTGAAATAAGCTCAGCTATTCCTGAACCTGTTTTTTCTAAAATACTTTGAATTTTTTCAATTTCCTGATCATTCATAATTTTTTACATTATAATTACTCATTTAATAAACTTAAATGTTTTCCTGATTACTCTATAATTTTTTCTTCTTTTACAACTTCACTTTCTGTTATTCCTTCTGTTGTCATTTCTTCACCCGCCATTCCTTCTGCTGCTGCTTCCTCACCTGTTATTTCAGTTGTAGGTTCTAGTGTATCCATAGTTCCATCAATTAGTTCTGTGGCAGTCCCCATAACACCTTCTTTGACTTCAGTAATTTTATCTGTAATAAGATTAATGTCAGTTCCTTGAATAACATCTGCTCCAACACCAATAAATTTATAAATAACAAAAGCTACTAAAGCAACTATAACCACAATAAAGACTAATAATATAATTAAGTATTTCATAATATTTTTTTAAATTTAATTTTAATAATTTATCTAATTATATATTTTTTAACACAAAAAATAAAGCTTTGTGTGTGGATATTGTTTTTTCATAAAAAATAAAGAATAAGTTTCTCCGTGTGGAGAAACTTGTAACTTTCCACTTTCAACTTGTTTATGTCATATCGGAAGCGGAACTTGCCCGCGAACGGAGTGAGTGGATGCAAGTTCCAGCTATCCGTGATCCATTTGTAAAAAAAGCTAAACACATGGATCACGGATATGGAGTTTTTCACCCAATCACTTCGTTCTTGGGAAAAACTCCATTCCGAGATGACACGGTGTGTTGTCATCTCGGAAGCGGGACTTGCCCGCGAACGGAGTGAGTGGATGCAAGTTCCAGCTATCCGTGATCCA
>CAZDWR010000064.1:0-2917 GCA_964509275.1 uncultured Candidatus Saccharibacteria bacterium | reverse complement strand
CTGGATTCCAGATAGCTTCGCTTCTGGAATGACACAGACACAAAGGAATGACACAGATACAAACACAATGCAACAATACAAGCAAAAACATTTTTTTAAAATGAATTGTTGCCGGTTCAGAGTTTAATCAAAAAACTCTTAAACTTATTCCAAAATTATTTTAACCATTTTTTTTCCAAGCTTTAATATTTTCTTACCAGATTTAATTTTTTCAGAATAATCTAAAACTTTATCTTCATTTTTAAAACCATCTCCACTTAAAATTTTTACTGCCCCTTCTTCAATTTTTCTTTTAGCCTCTCCTTTTGATTTTACAAATTCTACTTCTTTTAAAATTTCTAAAATTTCAGTTTCATCTTTAAAACTAAATTCTTTCAAATTATCAGGAATTGTTTTTTTAGAAAATTGTTTTGTCCAATTTTCTTTTGCTTTTTGTGCATTTTTTTCTCCATCAAAAATTGTTGTAATTTCTAAAGCTAAATCCATTTTAATATCTTTTGGATTATCTGTATTATTTAATTTTTCCGAAATTTCTTCTAAATTTTTATCAGTTAAAAGTTCATATCCAGGCAAAATCATTTCATCCGACCAAGACATTATTTTTCCAAATTTTTCATCTACAGAATCTAAAAACGAAAGCATATTGCCAGTAGTTTTTCCCATTTTTGCACCCGCTGAATCTACCAATAATTTCATAGGAATAACAAATTTTTCTTTTCCACTATTTTCTTTCATTAAATGTCTCCCTGCAAGCATATTAAATGTTTGATCATTTCCTCCCACTTCTCCATCCACATCCATTACCACAGAATCATATCCCTGCATTAAAGGATACATAAACTCATGAATATAAATAGGTTTTTCCTCCTTGATTCTTTTTTTAAACATATCTCTTTCAAGCATTTGTTGTACTGACATTTTTGAAGCAAGTTCTAAAACATCTGCAAAATTCATCTTTCCAAGTCAATTAGAATTGTATACAAATTCCGCTGGATTTTCTCCGTAAAAATCTAGAAAAATAGAAACCTGTTTTTTATAAAGTTTTTGATTCTCTAAAACTTTTTCTTTAGTAAGAGGTTCTCTTACAGATGTTTTATCGGGGTCTCCAATAGTCGCTGTAAAATCTCCGATAAGTAAAATTACTTTGTGTCCAAGTTTTTGAAGTTGTGCTAATTTTTTTAAAGGAATAACATGTCCCATATGTAGTGTTGGTCCTGTTGGGTCTATTCCTAAGTATATTTTTAATTGTTTTCCTTCTAATAATTTTGAACGCAAAAAATCATCATTAGGAAAATTTCTTTCAACTCCTCTTATAACAATTTCTTCAATTTTTTCTTTATTTGTTATTATTTTCATTAATTCATTTTAACATATTGTAAAAAATATTTTTGATATTTTTTAGATATTATTTATTTGTTTTTGTATTTGTGTCTGTTTCTGTGTCTGTGTCTGTGTCTGTGTCATTCTCCAGCGAAAACTGGGGAATCCAGGTTTTGAGGCATAGGACGAGTAAATTTAATAAAATATTTTGTACAAATGACTTGTGAGAAATTATTCTTTAGTCAACATAAATCCTGGATTCCAGATAGCTTCGCTTCTGGAATGACACAGACACAAAGGAATGCAAAGCTACATAAACACAAATATTCTAACTATTTCTCAAATATTCCACCAATAAACTCACTGGCTCACCCGTGGCACCAATTTCTAAATTATCATCAGGAATTGATTCCATTCTAGGAGCAATATCAATATGAGCCCAATCTACAATATTTTTTTTATCTTTTTCAATAAAATGTTTTAAAAATATTCCTGCAGTAATTGTTCCTCCGAATCCTGTTTTTCCAACATTCATAATATCTGCAAATTTTCCTTCAATATCTTTATAAAATTCATCTCAAACAGGCAGAGGTCAAACTGAATCTCCCGTTTTTTCCCCCATCTCCATTAAATCTTTTTGCAATTTTTCTGAATTAGTCATAAATACTGATGCTCTTTGCCCCACTGCTACCAATGATGCCCCAGTCAATGTTGCAACATCAATAATTCTTTTTGGATTAAGTTTTTTTAATGAATAAGTAATAGCATCTGCTAAAACTAATCTTCCTTCAGCGTCAGTGTTCCCTATTTCTACTGTAGTTTTGTTCATAGCTGTTAAAATATCCCCAGGTCTATAAGCTTTTGCTGAAATGGCATTTTCAACAGCAGGAATTACTGCCACAACATTTTTATTCATTTCTAGTTTTGCAATAGCTGAAATTGCTGCAATAACTACTGCTCCTCCCGTCATATCCATTTCCATTCCAAGCATTCCTTTGGTTGGTTTTAATGATAAACCTCCCGTGTCATAACAAATTCCTTTTCCTATCAGAACTGTTGGTTTCTCTGAATTTTTTGCACCTGAATATTTAATAATAATAAATTTTGATTTATTAATTGAAGCTTGACCAACAGCTAAATATAATCCCATTCCAAGTTTTTTTGCTTCTGATTCTTCCACTACTTTAATATTGATATTTTTAACTCCTTTTAAATTTCTTTTTGTTTCTAACAATAAATCTGTTGGCATCATTTCTGATGCTGGAGTATTTGCTAAATCTCTGGCAAAATTTATTTCATCAGATATTTTTTCTGACTCTGTGCAAACTTTTTTTTCTTCAGGAGAAATATTTCCAAAAATAAGCACCTCTTTTATTTTTTCTTTTTTTTCACTTTTATATCCATCAAAAACATAGGCCGCTTTTTTGATATTAATAATAAATAAATATAATTTATCACTTTCAGAAATATTTCCAAGATTAATTTTTTTTATTTGTTCATAATCAAAAGAAAGTTTTTCTATTTTGTCAGAAAGTGTTTTTCTTATTATCAATCTTATAAATAAGATAAATTTTTTTCTATTGATTTCTTTTTCTAT
>CAZDWR010000063.1:0-2947 GCA_964509275.1 uncultured Candidatus Saccharibacteria bacterium | reverse complement strand
TGGATTCCAGATAACTGCGTTTCTGGAATGACACAGACACAGACACAGACACAGAGAGGAACTCTGCATTTATGCAACTCTCGTTTCACTATGTTATATCTTCGATATAACAGTCGTTCACTCGGTTCCATAAATACAGAGAGGAACTCTGCATTTATGCAACTCTCGTTTCACTATGTTATAATTTTTTTATGAAAGAAATAAATTCAAAGTTAATTACAAAAAGAATTTTTTTATTAGGAATGTTAGTTTTTTTCTATTTATTATTTTTTACTAACCCAAATTTTTCTTATGGATGTGATGATTCAAGTTGTAAAGAAAATAAACTAAGTTTAGTTGTTAATTCAGAGAAAATAGAAAATAAAAAAACTATAGGTCCGGTAGGACCACCAAGTGTTAAAGGTCCAACTTCACCACCTCCAACCTCAGAGGAAGTAAGAGCGATGAAATTAAACTCCGAAGAGGGAAGTGATAATATCATTTTTGATTTATTTAATAAAATTTGAAATTTTATTAAAGGATTTTTTAATTAAAATACAAAGGTTTTTTTATTTTATTTAATAATTATGATAGAATATGTTTTATGAGTAAAGAACAAAAAAAGGGGGGGAGAGAATTAGAAATTCGTAATTTGAGAATTGAAAAAATAAAACGATTGGAAGAGTTGGGCTTAAAAGCCTATGCAGACCCATCTACAGTAAAACAAGACTTAACATTACTTGAGGTTAATAATGATTTTTTAATTCTTAAAAAAAATAAAGAAATTAAAAGCATTGTTGGAAGGGTGATGACAAAACGCGGATCGGGAAAAATATCATTTGCAACTATTTTTGATGGAACAGGAAAATTTCAGGTAGTTTTGAAGAATGATATTTTATTAAAGGAAAAAATGAAAATTTTTGATAAACTTTTTGATATCGGTGATTTTGTGGAGTTTACTGGAACTTTTTTTCTTACAGAAAAAGGTCAAGAATCTATGGAAGTTACTGATTTTAGAATGTTAACAAAATCTCTGTTGCCTTTGCCTGAAAAATGACACGGTTTAAAAGATAAAGAAGATAAGTACAGAAAAAGATATTTAGATATTTTATCAGAGCAAAAAACATTTGAGAGGTTTAAGGTTCGTGCAAAAATTATTTCTGAAATTAGAAAAATTTTAGACGGAGAAGGTTTTTTGGAAGTTGAAACTCCTATTTTACAAAATCAAGCTTCTGGTGCAATGGCGGAGACTTTTAATACCTACCATAATAGTTATAGTTTAGATTTGGTTTTGAGAATTTCATTAGAGGCAGAGCATAAAATGATAATGGTTGGAAATTATCCAGCGATTTATGAGATCGGTAAAAATTTTAGAAATGAAGGATCTGATTCTACACACATGCAGGAATTTACGATGCTAGAATGGTACAAAGCCTACAAAGGTTTAGATTACAATATGAATTTAACAGAAAAAATGTTAAAAAATATTGCTAAAAAAATAATTGGAAAAACTGAATTTGAAATGGAATCTGCCAGTGGTGATTTAGTAAAAATAAATTTTGATAAAAAATGAGAAAAATTAGAGTTTAATGATTTAATAATAAAATATTCAGGAATTGATCCCGAGACAGCAAGTAGAAAAGAATTGGAAGAAAAAATTATTGAACTTGGTGTAGATAAAAAAGAGGCTGAAAAAATGTCAGTTGGAAATATTTTAGATTCAATTTGAAAAAAAACTGCCAGAAGAAAAATAATACAACCGACTTGAATCGTTCATTATCCAGGAAATTTAAAGCCTTTAGCAATTCAAAACAGCAATGGGACGTCTGAAACAGCACAACCCGTGGTGGCTGGTTTTGAGCTTTCAAATCATTACGCCGAGTTAGTAAATCCTTTAAAACAAAGAGAACTTTTAGAGCAACAAGTTAAGGCAAAAAAAGATGGAGATGTAGAAGCTATGGACATGAATAATGAATTTTTAACAGCTATGGAATATGGAATGCCACCAATGACAGGAACAGGAATCGGAATTGACAGATTGGTCGGTATTTTTACAGAACAAAATAATTTAAGAGATACTATATTTTTTCCACTTATGAAACCAGAAAAAATTTTATTTAAAAAAAATATCAAGAAATAACTAAATATTATTTTTTATCACAATCAGTCTTCCCGTTATTTTTTCTAATTTTATAAATTTTTCCATTTTTCTTAATTCTATAAGATTCTTTGCGATTTATTACACTAAGGAAAACTATTAATAATATTGCTAGTGTTCAAACTCCATAAAATGCCAGAGATGAGTAAAATGGATCATTAGTCATTAATAAAAAATTAAATAAAACATGGATAGAAGTTGCAGCAATAAGTCCTAAAAATGCCATGGTAACTCTTACTTTAAGAGATTTAAAGAAAACTAGAGCTATAAAAATTCCAACAACGGACGAAGCGACAACGTGTAGCAAAGAAGCTCCAATAAATCTATAACTCCCATCTATTAATAATTCTAAATAACGAAAGTCATTAAGATAGTTAAATATGTAAAACGTATTTTCAATAAATACAAAGCCCAGGGCAGCCGTAATCATATAAATTATGGGGTCTCCCCGCTCATTGTTTCAGACAGAGCCTAGAGCAATAACAAATACAGCAAAAAATTTTACGAATTCTTCAATAAAAGAAAAAACTCACACTTCATTATTCCTACCAAGGTTAAATTCTGAAGCTATTATTTGAAAGAATATTGCAAAAAAGGCAGAAAAAGCACCAAAGATAAAAATTTTAAGAATAAGTTTTTTAGGTTCTTTTTCGTGAGCATCTTGACGCATTCAAAAAAACAACCAAAACAGAGCTGGAATTAATCCTCCCAGTGCTGAATAAATCCAAATTTCTTCCATAATTAACTTTTTATTATTTTAGCATATTTTTTTTATTTTTCGTGTCATCTCTGGAACAGTTTTCTTTCTTC
>CAZDWR010000062.1:0-2954 GCA_964509275.1 uncultured Candidatus Saccharibacteria bacterium | reverse complement strand
AAAGAGTCTTTTGTTATTCGTGCTGGCATCCGTTGATCCATGTTCTTTGTTTTTTAATTTTGGTTTTTTTAAAGTCAATGTTTTATGTTCACAATGACGAACAAAGAACAAAATGATATACTCTATTAATGAAAAAGTTTAAAAATAAAATAGTCCTTCTTGATTCTCATGCCATAATTCACCGTGCTTATCACGCAATGCCTGATTTTGCCACTCGTGATGGAAAACCAACTGGTGCACTTTATGGAGTTTCTGCAATGATTATTTCTATAATTTCTGAATTAAAACCAGATTATGTTATTGCTTGTTACGATTTACCAAAACCGACTTTTCGCCATGAAGCTTATGACGATTACAAAGGAGGCAGGAAAAAAACTGATTCTGAATTAGTGGAGCAAATTATTGAATCAAGAGAAATATTTAAAGCTTTCGGTATTCCAATTTACGACAAAGAAGGTTTTGAGGCCGACGATTTATTAGGAACTTTTGCAGAAATTTTAAAAAAAGATAAAGAAAATCAGATTATTATTGCCTCGGGAGATATGGATACTTTTCAATTAATAGATGATAATCAAGTAGTTGTTTATACTTTAAAAAAAGGTGCTGAAACTATTATTTATAACCAAAAATCTATTCTAGAAAAATACGGTTTTTGGCCAAATCAAATAATTGATTATAAAGGATTAGCAGGAGACCCTTCAGATAATATTCCTGGAATTTCTGGAATTGGAGCAAAGACTGCTACCAATTTAATTTTAAATTTTGAAAGTATTGAAAATATTTATGAAACTTTAAAAAAAGGAGATGAATATTTTAAAGAAAATTTTAAAATTGGAAAAATTACCCCAAGAATAATTGGTCTTTTAAAGTCTGGTGAAGAAGATGCTTTTTTTTCCAAAGAATTAGCAACTATAAAATTAGATGTCCCTATTGATTTTAAACTTTCAAAAAATAATTTTTTAGAAAATATTGATTTAGCAAAAACTGGAGAAATTTTTAGAAAATATGAGTTCAGGGCTTTAAATGAACGATTGCAAAAAGCTTTAGGTTTAGATGATAATAAAGTGGAAATTTCCCGAAGGGAAATTTCCACTTCCGAAGAAAAAGAAGTTCCAAATTTAAAACTAGCTGTTTCAATTTTAAATCCCAATATCCCCTCCCCAACTTTAGATGATATTTTAAATTTTGGAGAAAATTTTCCTGAAGCTAAAAAAAATATTTTATCAGAAATTAAAAAATATAATTTAGAATTTATTTGAGAAAAAATTGAAATTCCTCTTTTGCCAATTATTTCTAAAATGACAAAAAATGGTTTTAAAATTGATGTGGAAAAACTTAAAAAAATTTCTGTAGAATTTTCAAAAAAAGCTAAAGAAAATGAAGAAGCTGTTTATAAAATTGCTGGTGAGAAATTTAATTTAAAATCTACTAAACAACTTTCTGTTATTTTATTTCAAAAATTAGAACTTCCAACAAAAGGTTTAAAAAAAACTCCAAAGGGAGTGATTTCTACAAAAGAATCAGAATTACAAAAACTTGCAGGTGAACATAAAATCATTGATTTAATTTTAGAATACCGTGAATTAAGCAAAATGCTTTCAACTTATGTTGATAATTTAATTCCAATGGTTGACCAAAATGATAGATTGCACCCAGAATTTTTACAAATGGGAACTTCTACAGGGAGAATGTCTTCTAAAAATCCAAATATTCAAAATATTCCAGTTACTGGAAATTATGGGAAACAAATTAGAAAAGTTTTTATTTCTGAAAAAAATTTTTCTTTAGTTTCTTTTGATTATTCTCAAATTGAACTGCGAGTGGCAGCAATAATCAGTCAAGATGAAAAATTGGTAAAAGCTTTTGTTGATGGAAAAGATATTCACACGGCGGTGGCAGAAGAAATTTTTGGTCAAGAAAATCCTGAAAATCGTCGAAAGGCTAAAGTAATAAATTTTGGAATTTTATACGGAATGGGGGCGACTTCTCTGAGAAAAAATTTAAATTCTGGGATTTCAGAAAATGAAATTTCTTTAACTGAGGCTAAAAATTATTTAGAACAATACTTCGAAAAATTTTCTGGATTAGCAGAATTTATTGAAAGAACTAAAAAAGAAGTTCAAGAAACAGGTTATTCTACTACTATTTTTGGACGCAAAAGATTTTTCCCAGAAATAAATTCCAAAGTTCCTTTTATTCGTGCAATGGCCGAACGAATGGCTGTTAATGCTCCCATTCAGGGGTCTGCCAGTGATATTGTAAAAATTGCAATGATAGAAGTTCAAAATTTTTTAGAAAAAAATAATTTAGAAAAAAAAGTTAAAATTTTAGCTCAAGTTCACGATGAATTAATTTTTGAAATTTCAAATGAAAAAACTGAAAAAATAATTCCAAAAATTGAAGAAATAATGGAAAATATTTTAGAAAAATCTGCTTTAGATTCACAATATAAAAAAGTTCCTTTAAAAGTTTCTGGAATAGTAGGAAAAAATTGAAGTCAGTTAAAATAAAATTTTAACTGACTTATTTTTTACAAATAATTTTGTAAAAATTTAATGTTTGGTAACTTTAATCCTGGATCACGGATAACTGAACTTTTCACTCACTCGCAGGCTCGTGAGAAAAGTTCGTTTCCGAGATGACGCCATCAACTGTCAGTGTGCCTGAGGTCGTACGTAGTAATTGGGTGTGTGGGAATCGTGGGGTGAAGGCCGACCTCTTGGAAATGTGTCGTACGTCTGTGTCTGTGTCTGTGTCTGTGTCTGTGTCTGTGTCATTTCTTTGTGTCTGTGTCATTCCAGAAACGAAGTTATCTGGAATCCAGGTTTTACGACAGAAAATAATTAAATTTAATAAAATATTTTTTAAAAATAATTTTTAAATATTATTTTTTTATGATTTAATGTTTTTTAACTTTAATCCTGGATCACGGGTAACTAGTTTTTTCCCACACT
>CAZDWR010000061.1:0-2968 GCA_964509275.1 uncultured Candidatus Saccharibacteria bacterium | reverse complement strand
TTCAGGATTTTTTTTATCTAAAATATTGTAGTGCATCTTGTTTTTTATTATAACATAGCGAAGCGAGTGTTGTGTAAATGCAGAGTTCCTCTCTGTATTTACACAACCGAGCGAGCGACTGTTATATTCCATATAACACAGTGAAACGAGTGTTGGAAAAATAAATTTGGTTGCCCTATATTTATTTTTCCAACCGAGTGAACGCATGTTATATTCCATATAACATAGCGAAGCGAGTGTTGTGTAAATGCACTTAAATTATAATCTGAATTAGGAATAACCAAATTTAAAAAACAATACTGTTTTGTGTCTATGTTTGTGTCGTTATGCCGAGTGTCTGTATCATTCCTTATGTGCCTGTGTCATTCCAGAAACGCAGTTATCTGGAATCCAGGACTTATGTTATTCAGAATATAAATATTCACAAAATTTTTCGTACAAAATACTTTATTAAATCTTGCGACATCGGGTATTACTCGCATAATGTTTTAAAATCTGGATTCCAGATAGCTTCGCTTCTGGAATGACACAGGCACAGAGACAGACATAAAACAGTATTGTTTTTTAAATTTGGTTATTCCTAATTCAGATTACAATCCAAAAGCATGTTTCTTAATATAACAAACTTTTGTTATAATATCGGAAATTATAAATTAAATTTAAATAAATATGAACGAAGAAAAAGTATTAATTATTATTAAACCAGACGCAATATCACGAGGTCTTTTTGGAGAAATTGTAAATAGATTTGAAAAAAAAGGATTAAAAATTATTGGAACAAAAATGATAAAAATGGAAGATATTTTGTTAGAAGAACATTATTCACATATTGCCGATAAACCTTTTTTCTCTGGCATTCGTGATTTTATGAAATCATTTCCTGTAATACTCATGGTTTTAAAAGGTCAAAATGCAGTAGAGTCCACCAGGCTTATTGTCGGACCAACTGATGGTTCAAAAGCTGATGCTGGAACAATCCGTGGAGACATGTCTTTATCAATTCAATCAAACTTAGTTCATGCTTCTGACAGTGTTGAAAATGGAGAATCTGAAGTAGAAAGATTTTTTAAAGATGAAGAGCTTTTTGATTATGAAAGACCAGATGCAAAAATGATTTATTCTCATTCAACTTTTGGGAATAAATAAAAGTTTTATTATGTCAGAAGACATTAAAAAACTCCCTTCAGGAGTTTTTTTATATAAAAAATAACCTAACTATCTCTGTCTTCAAAACCCTCTTTCCCTTCTTTCTTGTAAGATTGATAGGCAAAGTATATAATCGCTACGGCACCACCTAATATAAATATTATCTGTAAAGCTAAAATTATAATACCTGAAAAAAATACTGTCTCTTCCATGATTATTTTAATTTTACTGCTGTTCCATAAGCCACTATTTCAGAAGCTCCTTGTGCAACAAGTGAAGTAACTAAACGAACACCCACAACAGCATTTGCTCCCATTTTTTCTGCATCTTCTGTCATTCTTGTAACGGCTTGTTCTCTGGTATCTGCTTGCAATTTAGTGTATTCTGATATTTCTCCCCCAACCATTCCTTTAAATCCTGCAATCACATCACGACCAACATTTCTTGATCTTACTGAACTTCCTCTCGCCATATCTATAACCTGATATTCTTTGCCTATATTTTCTATTGTATATATTTTCATAATAAATAAATATTAACATGTTGGTATTTCATTTACAATATTTTCTTGTATAATGAATATATAGTTATTTGCTTTCTAGCTAAATTTTTTAAGGGATTTGATAACGTAACTTTAAGCCTTGGCTTAGTAGTTCGCAAAACCCAATCTGGAATAAATTCTAGATAAAGCAAATAACGGAAAAAAACTTCTCGCAAGAGAAGTTTTTTTTATATTTTCTATAACAATAATACAAATTTTAGTATAAGATACAAAATGAGATTCCAGTGAATTAGTATTTTTATTAAAATCTTCAGGATTCTTTTAACACATAAATAAATCATTTGAAAAAATATTGTATTTGAAACAGAAAATAAAAAATTTATCACTATGACATATCATCATATCGTGCCGGTATTTTTGTTAGACACTTTTTTGTTATAATAATCTCATGCAAATAATAACCCTTTTAACAAAACGCTCAGTGAGAGAGCCTAATAAAGAAAAGAAATTTTTAAAATTTTATTCTTCAGGAAATTTTACTGCTGGAAATATGATTGAGATTATTTCAGGAAATAAAAAAACTCCAGCTATTATTTTAAAATCTGAATCAGCTAATACTTACAAAGAAGAAATTCGTTCAGGAAATATTTTAATAAAAAAATTAATTTTTTCAAAAACTGGAGAAAATGCTAATGGAAAAATTTATGATAATTTTGAAATTTCAGAAATTAAAAAATTTTTAAAAAGCCCGAATGAGGCAAAAAAATCTGAAAATAAAAATATTTCAAATTTTTTTCCAAGAAAAAACATTAAAAAAATAATAAAAAAAGAAAAACGAAAAGGAGGCATATCAACAATTGAAGATTTAATGGTTAAAAAAGTTTTAAACAGAGAAAAAATTTATAATAATCCTATGCAGGAATTAGTAGATAATGTAAGAACATATTTTTATGAAAATTCTAGATACGGATTTGGGTCTTTTTCTTATTGTATTGGAATGTTTAAGCAATTGCCCTTGCGAGATGTTGAACAAATCTTTGCTGAAGTAAAACAATTAAAGAAAAGAAATTTTGAGAAAAAGAAAATTTTTTGGTATAGAATTGGGAAAGAAATTAAAAAATAATTTTTTAAAAATTTAAACGGTTTGTGATTCAATCCTGGATTCCAGATAGCTTCGCTTCTGGAAAGACACAGACACAACGTTTGTGTTTGTGTTTGTGTTTGTGTTAGCTGTCTGTGTCTTTCCAGAAGCGAAGCTATCTGGAATCCAGGTTTTAAAACACTGGGTGAGTAAATTTAACAAAGTATTTTTTAAAAATA
>CAZDWR010000060.1:0-3009 GCA_964509275.1 uncultured Candidatus Saccharibacteria bacterium | reverse complement strand
TTCGCTATGTTATAATACATAAAAGAAAAAAATGAGAAAAGATTATTATAAAATATTAGGAGTTGATAAAAGTTCATCAGCAACAGAAATAAAAAAAGCTTTTAGAAAGAAAGCTCATACATATCACCCTGACAAACCTGGAGGTGATGATGCAAAATTTAAAGAAGTAAACGAAGCTTACAATACCCTTTCAAATTCAAAGAAAAAAAGTCAATACGATTCTGGTTTTAATGAAAGTTATGGAGGGACAGGTGGAGGTGGTTTTGGAGGTTCGGGAGGAGGTTTTTCTGGTTTTGAAGGACAAAGTGCAGAATCTTTTGGAGGTTTTGATTTTTCAGATTTATTTGGAGGTGGTTTTTCGGGAGGTCAAGGAATTAAAAGAGGTAGAGATATAGATGTAGAATTAGAAGTAAGTTTCAAAGATTCTATTTTTGGAACTAAAAAAACATTTTCAATTAAAAAAGATTCCCAATGTTCTAATTGTCATGGTGATGGTAGTGAAAAAGGCTCAAGTTTAAAAATTTGTCCTACTTGCGCGGGGGCTGGAATTGTAAATGAAATTAGGCAAACAATAATGGGCACAATACAAACTCAGGCCGAATGTTCGCAATGTCTAGGTAAGGGAAAAATTCCAGAAAAAAAATGTCACATTTGTTATGGAAGTGGAATAGAAAAAAAAGTAGAAGAAGTAAATATTAAAATACCAGCTGGTGTAGAAACAGGGAATAGATTGCGAGTTTCTGGCAAAGGACAAGCAGTCTCTGGTGGTGAAAGTGGCGATTTGTATATTCATGTTAAAGTTGAGAAAAATAAATATTTTGAAAAAGAAGGCAGTGATATTTATTCTGATTTAGAAATTTCAGCCATAGATGCAATTTTGGGGGCAAATGTTTCTGCAAAAACAGTAGATGGAAAAATAACTGTTAAAATACCTTCGGGAAGTCAAAATGGAAAAATTTTGAAAGTTAAAAATGAAGGAGTAATCGTTTCAGGAACAAAAAGAGGAAATTTATATTTAAAAATAAAAGTTCTTATTCCTGAAAAAATATCTAGAAAAGAAAAAAAATTATTTGAGGAAATTAGAGAATTAAAAAGTTAATTTTTGAAACTCGTCTGTATTTGTCCGTTATATTGAAGTTATAGAATATTCAAATTAAATATTGCAAAATTTAATAAAACTAACATAATCCTGGATTCCAGATAGCAAGCTTCTGGAATGACACATAACACACAGACACAAACTAGATAGATATAGATATATATATGTATTTTCAGTTTGTGGTTTGCGGCCTGCGTCATTCTTTTGTGTCTGTGTCATTCCAGAAGCGAAGCTATCTGGAATCCAGAATTAAAGTTATTAAATATTCAAATTAAATATTGCAAAATTTAATAAAAATAACAAAAAACCTGAGTTGCTTCACCTTACTCGCAATGATAAAATTAAAAATAATTAAAATAATATGTTAGATCCAAAATATATACAAGAAAATTTAGAAATAGTCAAAGAGGGGGCTAGGAAAAAAAATGTGAAAGTTGATATTGATTATTGAATTCAGCTTGATAATGAAAGAAAACAAAAAAAAGGGAAGTTAGATGAAAAAAGATCGGAACAAAATAAAATATCTAAAAAAATATCTTTAGCAGAGGGCGAAGAAAAAGAGAATCTCATAAAATCTGTTTCAAGTCTTAAAAAAGAGGTACAAGATTCAGAAGAATTATTAAAAGTTATTTTGGAAAAGTGAGGTAAAATTTTAAATAATATTCCTAATCCGCCAAGCCCAGAAATGCCTGAAGGGAATGATGATATGGATAATGTGACAGTTTATAATTGAGGAGAAAAACCTTTATTTAATTTTGAGACCAAAGACCACACTGTTTTAGGAAAAGATTTGGATGTTATAGATGTAAAAAAAGCAGCCGAGGTTTCAGGTTCAAGATTTTATTACATGAAAGGTGATTTAGTTTTATTACAATATGCGTTAACACAATATGCCTTTGAAGTTTTAAGCAGTGAAGAAATAATCAAAAAAGTTTTGAAAGAAAAAAAAATAGAATATCTATCTAGCAAGCCTTTTACTTTAATAATTCCACCTGTAATGATAAGAAATGAAGTTCAAGAGGCTATTCATAGAGTTTTTGGTGACCAGACATACAGTATAGAAAAAGAAGATTTGAATTTAGTAGCTTCCGCAGAGCACACAATAGCTCCTTATCATATGAATGAAGTTTTAGATGAAAAAGAATTGCCAAAAAGATATATTGGAATTTCTACAGCATTTAGACGAGAAGCGGGAACTTACGGAAAAGATATGGGTGGAATTTTTCGTTGTCATCAATTTGATAAAACAGAAATGGTTTCATTTACAAATTCAGAAACTGGAACAGATGAACAAAAAATGATTGTAGGATTGCAAGAATATATGATGAAAGAATTAGGAATCCCATACAGATTACAACAAGTATGCACGGGAGATACAGGAAAACCAGATTATCAGCAGTATGATATTGAATCTTGATTACCGGGTCAAAATCAATACAGAGAAACACATACTTCAGATTATATGACTGATTTTCAAATGCGTGGAATAAATTCATTTTACAAAACAGAAGATGGTAAAAAGAAACTTCTTCATACAAATGATGCTACAGCTTTTGCTGGTAGAGTTATTGTGGCAATAATGGAAAATTTTCAAACAGAAAATGGAGAAATAATGGTCCCGAAAGTTTTGAAAAAATGAATGAATGGTAAGAATAAAATTTCAAAAACAATATAGAGGTAAGTTGCAAGTAATACAGACACGCTGTGTCATCTCAGATTGGAGTTTTTCCCAAGAACGAAGTGATTGGGTGAAAAACTCCAATATCCGTGATCCAGGATTAAAGTTATTAAACATTAAATCTTTAATAAATTATTTTTAAAAAATGCTTTATTAAATTTATACGTTCTCTGTCTTAAAACCTGGATTCCAAATAGCAAGCTTTTGGAATGACACAGACGCAAAGGAATGA
>CAZDWR010000059.1:0-3167 GCA_964509275.1 uncultured Candidatus Saccharibacteria bacterium | reverse complement strand
AGACACAGACACAGACACAGACACAGACACAGACACAGACACAGACACAGACACAAAAGAAGGTTCTCTCAATACGCGGCCCGACGTTCAAATTTTTTTAAAAACAACCACACAAAAAAATATTTTCACTCTTTTAGAACCCTACTCGTAAAGACAATAAATTGTCTTTACTCTGAGGAGTACATAAAAACAAAACCAAGCAAAGCTTGGTTGTTTTTCTGTGCTCCACAGGTAGGGTTCGAACCTACGACCAATCGATTAACAGTCGATTGCTCTACCACTGAGCTACTGTGGAATACTATATTTTTTATTGAAGAATATGACAAAAATTTTAACAAAATTTTTATAAAATGCAAGTAAGGCATGCAATGTTAAAAGTGATTTAAAGCTTAAATATAAATAATAAATAAATTTTTAAATAAATACAATCAATTGTTAAATTCATTAAAAAAATTATTTTTTAATCAACATATTCATTCCTTAATTTTGCTTTTTTAATAATTTTTAAAATTTCTTCATTATCATCTGTCAGCGTGTAAAGTTTTAAATCTAATTTTGATATTGTTCCAAACTTTTCTTGCAATTCTTTTTCAAAATATTTAAGAAGGGGTTTTCAAAATTTAACCCCAACCAAAACTATGGGAACTTTAGGAATTTTTTTAGTTTGAACAAGTGTCAGTATTTCAAATAATTCATCTAATGTTCCAAAACCACCTGGAAAATAAATAAATGCTTCTGCTGAAAAAGTCATTGAAAGTTTTCTGGTGAAAAAATAGTGAAAATTTACTTCATCAGTAACGAAAGGATTAGTTTTCTGCTCGTAAGGCAAGTTAATGGTAAAACCAATAGCGGACCCACAGCTTTCAAATGTTCCTTCGTTTCCTGCCTGCATGATTCCTGGGCCTCCACCAGTTATTACGTTATAACCTATTTTACAAATCTCTTCAGATAATATTTTAGCTTTTTTATAATGTTCATTTGTTTTTTTTAATCTTGCGGACCCAAAAATAGTTACTGATTTTGGGTATTTTCTTATAGCTTTAATTCCTTCTCTAAATTCTTTTGAGATTTTATCATTTCTTTCGTCTGTTAATTTAATCATCTGCTTTAATGTCAAAGATTTTTTTTCAGAGTTTATTTTTTTTATTTTCATATTATTATGAAAAGTATTTTAACATATTTAAAAAATAAAATAAATTTTTTTGTAAATGAAAAATAAAATGCTAAAATTCTTTTATGAGTAAAAAAATTACAAAAGAAATTATTTTAAATATTTCAAAACTTGCTCGAATAGAAATGTCTGAAAAGGAAATTGAAAAAATAACTAGAAGTTTTGACCCAATTATGGAAATGATTGATCAAGTTAATTCTGTAGACTTGGAAGAAGGTGTTCAAAGAAATTTTAAGCTAAAAAATATAATGCGTGAAGATATTTTAAAAAGCTATAGTTCTGAAAATAAGAAAGAAATTATAAAAGAATTTCCAAAATTACAAAATAATTATTTAAAAACTAAAAAAATATTAGGCTAACATGATTGATTTAAAAAACATAAATATTAATGCAGTGCATCAAGCATTAAAAAATAAAGAGTACAGCGTTAGGGAACTTATTGATCAGTATTTAAAAAATATTGAAAAAAAAAATAAAGATTTAAATATTTATCTTTCTGTTTTTAATGATTCTATTGATGATGAAATAATTATTGCACAAGAAAAGTTTGATAATGGAACAGCAAGTTTAATGACAGGAATTCCAGTTGCCATAAAAGCAAATATTAATATTAAAGGAAAAAATACCAATTCTGGATCAAGATTTTTAGAAAATTATACTTCTCCTTACGACGCAACAGTAATTACAAAATTAAAAAAAGAATCAGTGATATTTTTAGGTTATGTTAACATGGATGAATTTGCCTGTGGAGTTTCTACGGAAAATTCGGCTTATGGTCTTACAAAAAATCCTTTAGATATTTCAAGGGTTCCTGGAGGTTCTTCTGGAGGTTCTTCAGCAGTTGTTGCAGCAGAAATGGCGATGGTGGCTTTGGGAACAGATACAGGAGGTTCTGTCCGACAACCAGCATCGTTTTGTGGACTTGTTGGAGTAAAGCCAACTTACGGAAGAGTTTCAAGGAAAGGTGCCACTGCCATGGGTTCATCTTTAGACCAAATTTGTCCAATTACAAAAAACATAGCTGATAACAAAATAGTTTTAAATATAATTTCAGGAAAAGATGAATTTGATATGACTAGCATAGAAAAAAAAGATTTTTTATCAGAAAAAATTAGTTTAAAAAAAAAAATAGCTATTCCAAGAAGTTTTATATCACAAATTAAAAATAAAAAAGTTTTAGAAGTTTTTGAAGAAAATTTAGAAAAATTGAAAAAGGAAGGGTATCAAATAGAAGATGTGAATTTAGATATTTTAAAGTATGCTTTGCCTGCATATTATATTATTATGTCTTCTGAATTATCAACAAATCTTTCAAGAATAGATGGAATGAGATATGGGAGTAAAATAGAAGGAGAAAATATTGTTGATGAATATTTTCTTAGTCGTGGAAATGGTTTTGGAGAAGAAATAAAAAGAAGAATTATTTTGGGGACTTATTCACTTTCCGCAGGGCATGAAGATCAATATTATAATAAAGCTGTTGCTTTAAGGGAAAAAATTAAATCAGAATTTTCAAATATAATTGCTAATTTTGATGCAATAATAATGCCAACAACAGCGGAGCCAGCATTCAAAATTGGAGAAAATAGGGATCCTATTTCAATGTATTTATCGGATATTTTTACAGTTCCAGCAAATATTATAGGAAATCCAGCCTTGTCTATTCCAGCAGGAATTGTTGATGTAGAACAAAATAAAAAAATGCCCATAGGATTACAAATTTCAGTTGATTTTGAAAAAGAAAATGTAATGTATAAAATAGCGGAAGATTTTCAAAAATAACAGACTTGTTCGGAGATGATTTCGGTGTGTTTTTTATTGACAGCTCGGGAACGGTTTTTTTGTTTGTGTTATTGCGTCTGTGTCATTCCTTTGTGTCTGTGTCATTCCGGGAACGCAGTTACCCGGAATCCAGGATTAAGGCTGAAAACCGTTTAAATATCCACAAAATTATTCTTGCAAAATACTTCTTTAAACTTACTCACTCTATGTTTTA
>CAZDWR010000058.1:0-3203 GCA_964509275.1 uncultured Candidatus Saccharibacteria bacterium | reverse complement strand
TATTTTGTGACCCCACGGAGAATCGAACTCCGATTTCAGGAATGAAAATCCCGCGTCCTAGCCGTTAGACGATGGGGCCAAACACAATCCACACATATTGCCCCATCATCTAACAACTAGGACAGTGGTGTCCTTCGGACTTCAAATAAGCATTCTTCATACTTCAGAAATCCTAGCCGTTAGACGATGGGGCCAAAAGCAAATTTATTTGCTTTTGGTTAAGAGAGCTGATGGATTTGCGTTAGCAAATTCCAGGCGACCTAAAAAACTTGCAACTTTATTAATACTATAAGCAATAATAAAATTATTTTAGAAAGCCTGTAGATTTCACAGTGTGAAATTCCAGATAACTTAAAAAGTTTTAATATTATATATCAATAAAAAAACAATGCCAAAATTATATCAAAAGAAGTAAAAAAAACAATAGTTTAAAATAATATATTTTAAACAAAAAACCTGTAGCAAAGCTACAAGTTCTTCAACATGATTTTGAGCGAACCCAAAATCAATATGTTAATTTTGAAATAAATCAAAACTAACAAAGTAATTATATCCTGCTGAAAAATAAAAACAAGTTTTTTTACTTAATTGTTGATAACTTTTTGTGATAATTTTAAATATTTTTTAATTATTTTATATGTTAAAATTATTCAATGGCATTAATAATAAAAAATACTCTTTCAAAAAATAAAGAAATTTTTATTCCTCTTGAAAAAAATAAAGTTCGTTTTTATCAATGTGGACCAACAGTTTACTGAAATCAACATATTGGAAATATGCGTGCCGTTGTTTTAGCTGATTTTATTAACCGTTCTTTAAAATATTTAGGATACGAAGTAAATTTTGTAAGAAATTATACGGATGTTGGGCATTTATCTGGTGATAATAACGGTGATGCAGATAGTGGTGAAGATAGAATGGAAAAAGCTGCAAAAAGAGAGGAAAAAAGCCCTGAAGAGATTTCGGATTTTTATATTAATCAATATGAAAAAGATATTAAAAAACTCAATACTTTAAAACCAACTCACAGACCAAGGGCTACAGATTATATTTCTGAGCAAATAGATATGATTGAAAATTTATTGGAAAAAAATTTTGCTTATTCAACAGAACTTGCAATTTATTTTGATGTTTCTAAAGCGGAAAATTATTATAAACTTTCGGGACAAAAAGCAAGTGAAAATATATGTGGTGCTGGATCTGGAAATGTTTATGATAATAATAAGAAAAATTCTGAAGATTTTGCTTTATGATTTTTCAAAAATGGGGCTCATAAAAATGCTTTACAAACTTGAAATTCTCCTCTTGAAAATAAAATCCAAGGATTTCCTGGCTGACATTTAGAATGTTCTGCTATGTCTAAAAAACTTTTAGGAAATACCCTGGATTTAAAAATGGGGGGAATTGAACATATTCCCATTCATCACACAAATGAAATTGCTCAATCAGAAAATGCTAATGGAGAAAAATATGTTAATTATTGATTACATAATGAACATTTAAGTTTTAACGGAAAAAAAATATCAAAATCAGAAGGAACTTCTATTCTAATTTCTGATTTAGAAAAAAAAGGTTTTTCAGCTTTAGATTTAAGATATTTTTTTCTTCAAGCTCATTATCGTTCAAAACAAAATTTTACTTGAGAAAGCCTAGAGGCTTCCAAAACTGCACGAGAAAAATTAAATAAAAGAGTTTCATCTTTTGCTGATGGTGGAAAAATTTCTGAAAGTTTCAAAAAGGAATTTCAAGAAAAAATTGAAGATGATTTTTCAACTCCAGAAGCTTTGGCTTTAGTTTGAAAAGTTTTAAAATCTGAAATTTCTGACAAAGATAAAAAAGCTACCATTTTTGATTTTGATAAAATTTTAGGATTAAATTTAAATGAAAGTTTTTCTGAATCCTCCGCCGAAATTTTAGACACAATAACTACAGAAATTTCGGCTCTTCTATCTTCTCGCCAGATAGCCCGTTCAAAAAAAGATTGAAAAACTTCAGACCAAATTCGTAAGCAAATTGAAGGTCTTGGTTATAAAATTATAGATAAAGATGGAGAACAAATAACTACCCGTGTCATTCCAGAAGCGAAGCTATCTGGAATCTAGGATTAAAGTGATAAGCTATTCAAATATTCACAAAATCTTCGTACAAAATACTTTTTTTAAATTTATATGTTCCATATTCTAAAACCTGGATTCCAGATAGCTTCGCTTCTGGAATGACACAGACACAAAGGAATGATATATGCACAATAAAAAAAAATATAATTCAAAAATAAAAATGGAAAATTTTACAATAAACACGACGCTAAAAAACAAGCCTACTTTTAAAAAAAAGCTATGGTTAGAAATAAAAAATGAAATTTTAGGAAAAAAATACAATCTTTCTTTAGTTTTTATTGGAGATAAAAAATCACGTTTTTTAAATAAAAAATTTAGAAATAAAGATTATTCTGCAAATATTTTATCTTTCCCTGTTGATAGCGATATGGGAGAAATTTTTATAAATTTTCCTGCTTCTAAAAAAGATTCTAAAAAATGAAAACGTGATTATAAAAATTTTATTGATTTTTTATTTATACATGGATTATCTCATCTGAAAGGACACGACCATAAAAATGATTTTGATGCTGAAATAATGGAAAAATTTGAAGTGAAAAATCGAAAAAAATTTGGGATTTAAATAAAAATATTAATCCTGGATCACGGATATAGAGTTTTTCACCCAATCACTTCGTTCTTGGGAAAAACTCTATTCCGAGATGACACAGAGTGAAAAAACTGTTTTTTGAGGTGTTGCAGAGATAAAAATCTATTTCCGAGATAACAACAGAAAAAAATACAAAAAATAAAAACTTTAAAAAAAAATTCCCAAAAGGAATTTTTTTTATTTCTTTAAAATCATTGATTAATGCTATACATTCTTCTCTGCTTTTATTTCAGTATCAATTTCAGTTATAATTTCTGAAAAACTACTATATCCTTTTCTCTTTCCATCTTTAAATTCTTTCTCAATCTCTATAATTTCTTCTAAAACTTCTTTTTCAAATTTTTTTGTATATCCATTTTCTGTTCTTATCTCAAAAGGAATTGATTTTGTAACTTTAACAGCATTAAGAAAAATTTTTATTCCATTTGATTCTCTTTTTGTTTTTTTCATCTATATTCTAATATGTGAGTCATATGTGGTATTTTGAGAATTAATTA
>CAZDWR010000057.1:0-3211 GCA_964509275.1 uncultured Candidatus Saccharibacteria bacterium | reverse complement strand
AACATAAAAATTTATTAAAATATTTTTTAAGAATAATTTTGTAAAAACTTAAACGGTTTGTAACTTTAATCCTGGATTCCAGATAGCTTCGCTTCTGGAATGACACAGACGCAATAACACAGGCACAGACGCAGGTGCAGGCACAGATACAAACGAATGACCTAGTTCAAGCACAGACACAAAAAAATACAGAACACATTGTATTGAAAAAATACTCTGGCTATGGTATTATATCGTTATTATAGTTCATTCGGCTTATTAAATATGTCGATTTATAATTATTAATTAATTTTAATCTTAAAAAATAAAAGTTTATGACAAAAAATGTAATAGTAACATCAAGTGTTAAAGAAAACCCAATGGGTTTACTAAAAAAATTTACTCAAAAAATGAGATCTTCTGGTGTTGTACAAAGAATAAAATCAAAAAGATACAACGAAAGAGCCCTGTCATCGTTTAAGAACAAAAAAGAAAAAATGCGAAAAATAGAAAAACTAGAGAAAAAAGAAAGAGACATAAAGCTTGGCAAAAGAGTAGAAGGAAGAAGATAGTGAAAATTTAATAAAAAAACGAGTCAAAAACTCGTTTTTTATTAGACCTCTTCCGAAACTACCAAAATTAAGATTTTCAAAATTTAGGTAAAAATGGGTTTTATGAGAAAAGTTTTGTCGAGTAAAATTCCTTCAGGTATTCAAAATTTTCTGTAGGTATCGCCTAAGGCGATTCAAATAGGCTTTTTTCGTAAACTCAAAAAAGGCTTTTTGAATAAAATTAATTTTTGCTAAATTTTGGAAGTCTTGGTGAAGTTAGTTTCGAAAGAAGTCTATTTAATTAATTTTTTTATATATTTACCAATATCTTTTATAGAAACTTCTGTTTGTGAAAAATTACTCATTTTTCTAACCATAACCTTGTCCCTTTTGGCTTCCGCTTCACCAATAAGAATAATATAATCAGCTTTTTCACTCACTGCATTTCGAAGTTGTTTAGAAATTTTTCACTCATTAATATCATATTTTATTGGACTATTAACTTTTGAAAGTGCCTCTATAACTTCTAAATATTTTAATTTAGAAGTAGAGCCAATTTTTAACAAATGAAGATTTATTTTTTTTTCTGAAAGTTTTATTTTAGTAGTATTCTTTTTAACAAAATTCAAAGTTAATCCAATGGCTGAAATTTTCTTTTTTCTAATAGCTTTTTCAGCTATTTCATCGTAACGACCCCCAAATCCAACTTCTTGTTGTTCTTTTTCTTTTGGAGCAATTGCCATAATTTTAAAAATAATTTTTGAAAAAAACATTTTTGAACCTGTCATCGTTTCATCAATAATATAATCAATATTAAAAGATTCTAGAAATTCAATAGTTTCCTGAAAATGGTTTATGCTTTTTTCAGAAAGAAATTGCATCGCAGTAGGAGCGCCAGCATTAATTTTATCTAAATATTCCTTATTGCGAGTGTAATAAATAGATATTGGGTCTTTAGTTATTTTTTTTAACTCAATACTTTTTAATTCTTTTCTAAAATTTCTATAATATTTTGAAAGTTCTTCTTTAAATCTTTTTTGAGAATCTCTATCTCCAATAGCATTCAAGACAACTGTAAAATTAGAATAATCTTCATTTTTTAAAACCGAAATTGCTGTTTTTATTACCGTCGCTTCAGCAACAGCAGATTCTATATTTATAATATCAATTCCCATTCCAAATTCTTTGTTTTTATTTTTTACAAAAACAGGTTTTCTATAAAAGAACATTTTTAAAGGTGAAATTCTTTTATTGCCTAATTCTTTTTTAAATGATTTTAAAACCATTAATTTTTCGTCTTCCACAAGAGAACCTTCTTTAAAAGTTTTTTTTTCTATATTTAAAAAATCAAAGCCAAAATGATTAACTATATAATCAGACTGATTGACAATGTTTTTTTTATTTTTTTCTATATTGTTTATTTGCATATCTATAATGGACAATTATATTATATCATTATATTGTAATTTATAAAGAACTTAGCTTAGATTAAATCTTGAATCTGGAAGTTTTTTCTTTTTTTAACAAAATATTATGAATTTGTATTGTGTTTTGTGTTTATGTTTGTGTCGTGCGTCTGTGTCATTCCAGAAGCGTAAGCTATCTGGAATCCAGGATTAAAGCAGAAAGCGTGTAAATATTCATAAAATTCTTATACAAAATACTTTATTAAATTTATTCGATCAGTGTTTTAAAACCTGGATTCCAGATAGCTTTGCTTCTGGAATGACACAGACACAGATGCAAAGGAATGACACAAATACAGACATAAAGCAGTATTGTTTTTAAAATTTGATTGTTCCCTGTCTGCGTGAGACGCACAGGCAGTCTGGTTCAGAGTTGAATCTAACTAAAGAATATTTTTAAAAACTATGATCTGCAGGATTAGTCCCAAAATGATTAAAAGGCAACATTCTTAATACCGGAGATCCTATAATATCTGATTTTTTAATAGGTCCTCATTCTTCTGAATCATAAGAGCTTGCTCTGTTATCGCCTAACATAAAATATTCATTATTTCCTAAAATAGTCTTGCTTTCCGTTCTAATAATATTATTTTTAAGATATGGTTCGTAAAGTTCCACAAATTCATCTCCTCCCTCTTTTTTCAAAAATATTTTATTATTATAAAGCTTTATTGTCTCGCCTGGCAGTCCTATAACTCTTTTTATATATTTAGCTCTTGGATCAAAAAATACTGTATATTTTAATCAGCTACTGTCCCTTTCAGAAGGAGGAACAAAAACTAAGATATCTCCCCTTTCTACATCTGTAAACACTCCTGACAATTTATTTATAACTAAATAATGCCCTGTTTCAAAATTAGGACTCATTGAAACTCCATCAACAATGAAAAATTCTGCAATAAAATATCTAAAAGAAACAACAATAATTACTATAATAATTAAAGTTTTAGTAAAAGAAATAATCTCTTTTAAAAACGAGCTATCTTTACTTTTCCCCAAGTTTTCAACATTTTTATTCATAAATGAAATTATAACATAGAAATTTTTAAGTTAAAAACTTTTTTATTGAATTCAAGTCTGAGTTGAAAACAATCAAATTTTAAAACAATACCACTTTATGATTGTGCTGTTTTATGTCGTGTGTCTGTGTCTGTGTCTGTGTCATTCCAGAAGCGTAAGCTATCTGGAATCCAGGATTTATGTTATCTAAAACAT
>CAZDWR010000056.1:0-3237 GCA_964509275.1 uncultured Candidatus Saccharibacteria bacterium | reverse complement strand
TATGTTAATACCAACAGTTATAGAAAAAACAAATAATGGAGAGAGAGCTTATGATATTTATTCACGACTTCTAAAAGATAGAATAATTTTCCTTTCGGGCGGTATAAATGATGATATGGCAAATGCCATTATTGCTCAATTATTATTTTTAGAAGCTGAAGATCCAGAAAAAGATATTTATCTATATATAAATTCTCCTGGTGGATACATTCATTCAGGAATGGCAATTTTAGATACAATGAATTTTATTCGTCCAGAAATAAATACTATATGTGTTGGAATGGCAGCTTCTATGGCTTCAATTATTTTAGCTTATGGAGAAAAAGGCAAGAGGTCAATGTTAGAAAATGCTGAAGTAATGATACATCAGCCTCTTGGTGGAGCAGAGGGACAAGCAACTGATATTGAGATTTCTGCAAAACATATTTTATTTAATAAAGATAAGTTAAAAAAAATGATTTCTGAAAGAACGGGACAGAAAGAAGAAAAAGTTTTAGAAGATATGGACAGAGATTTTTATATGACCGCAGTAGAAGCTAAAAAATATGGAATTGTTGATAAGATTCTTACATCTAAAAAAGCTTTAAAAAAACCAGCTATTTCTACTAGAAATCAAAAGATAGATTCTAAGAAAAAATAAAAATAAATAAAATTACAAGGGGTCCGATTGCAAGGGATCTTTTTTACTATAAAAAAATTTTATAAATCCAAAACAAATTTTTCAAGTGCATCAGGCAAAGCAAGTCCAGATAATCTGGATTGATTATAGATAGATATTAATAAAAAAAGTTTTTCCGACGCTTCGTTTTTTTTTCAAATGTTTAATGATGATTTTGCTTTTTTGTATGGAAAATTTTTCATTCCAGATTCTTTTTCTGAAAATTTTTCTGCCAAAGCAATTCCTTTTATAGCAAAAAAAATATTAGAATAAATTTGTTCTGCAACAAGCCCAGAAGAAATAGCTTGGTGGTAAGAAAGTCATAAATTTTTTATATTTTTATTTTGTATAGCATTAGAAATAGCGAAAATATTAAAATCTTTTTTTGGAATAATGAAAGTGTGAGTAGTGTAAGAATATTTTTTTATTTTTTCTAATTCTGAAGGCGACACAGAATCTTCAGAAAAAATGAAAGCATTTTCAGAATTTTTTATTTCTGGAAGTTTTTCTAAAAAGATTTTTTTTAATTTTAAATCTCTGAAAATATTTGAAAATCATAAAATATTTTTTTCTTCAAATAACCCACCAACTGTTTGTAAAGATTCTTCTAAGCGGTTTTCGCTTAGGTCATAAGAATCTAAATGAGAAAAAATAGCGTTAGGTCTTTTTATCTTTAACTGGTCTAAAACAGATTTTATTTTTTTTTGTTTTTTTGAAAAATCGTTTCCAATAATACTAATTAACATTTTTTTATTGTAACACAAGGAAACTAGTGTTGCATAAAAACACCTTAGATTATAATCTGAATCTAAGAAAATTTTTAATGCTTTTATTATTCTGTGTTAAAATAATAAAATGAATAATGAAAAAAATAAAACATTTTATATTACAACAACGTTGCCTTACGTCAATGGTTCTCCCCATATAGGACACGCCACTGAGTTTATCAGAGCAGATATATTAGCCAGACATAAAAGAATTTTGCTGGGTAATGAAAATGTTTTGTTTAATACAGGAACAGATGAACATGGGCAAAAAATTGCAGATGAAGCAAAAAAAAAAGGTCTAAGCACTAAAGAATATGTCGATAAAATGTCTGATAATTTTAGGAATTTATTAAAACCTCTTAATATTACATATGATAATTTCATCAGAACAACCGACAAAAAACACATATTGGCGGCACAAAAATTTTGAACCTTGTGTCATGATTCTGGGTATATTTATAAAAAAAATTATCAAGCAAAATATTGTGTTGGTTGTGAATTAACAAAACAAGATTCTGATTTAAACAAAGAAGGGCAGTGTGAGATTCATCCAAATGGAAAAATTCAATTAATAGATGAAGAAAATTATTTTTTTAAATGGTCTCTTTTTGATAAAAAACTTTTAGATTATTTTAATAAAGAAAATGCTCCTATTTTGCCTGATTTTAGAAAAAATGAAATAGAGTCTTTTATAAAAGAAGGATTGGAAGATTTTTCTATTTCACGACTTAAAAAAAAAATGGAATGAGGAATCCCTATTCCTGGAGATGAAGATCATGTGATGTATGTATGGTTTGATGCATTGGTTAATTATATATCAACATTAGGTTGGGCTTCTGACAATGAAGAAAAGTTTGAAAAATTTTGAGCTAATAAAAATTCTACAATTTTTCAAATTGCTGGAAAAGATAATTTGAGACAGCAATCAGCTATGTGACAAGCTATGCTTATGGCAGCAAGTGAGAAAGATAATAGATTAAAAAATACAGATAAAATTTTTATTAATGGATTCATTAATTCTGATGGTAAAAAAATGAGCAAATCTGTGGGGAATGTTGTAAACCCATTGGAGATAATAAATATTTATGGAACAGATGCTTTTAGGTATTTTATTGCTCGTCATTTTAATCATCATGAAGATTCTGATTTTACTATAAAAAGATTTAATGATAATTATCAAGCCGATTTAGTTAACGGACTTGGAAATTTAACTAATAGAATTTTAGCAATGAGCCAAAAAGCAAATATAAAACTTTTTGATGAGGGAAGGAAATATCCTATTTTTGATAGAAAATTTTCAAAGCTAGAAGAATATGATTTTAATGGCGAAACAAATGATATTTGAAAATCTATTGGAGATTTAGACGAATTGATTACCAAGAAACAACCTTTTAAACTTGCAAAATCAGATGATTTAAAAGATAAAGAAAACTTAAAAATAATATTATTATCGTTGCTGAATGGATTATGAGCTATTTCAGATTGGCTGTGTCCAATAATGCCAGAGACAACAGAAAAAATAAAAAAAGCTATAAAAGAAAATAAAAAACCTGATAAAGCAATTTTTCCAAGGATTGAATTGTAGGGGTTTTGTGTTTGTTTATTACGACGTGTGTCTGAGGTAGGACTTCTTTAGTGGTTGTGCGGGATAATTTTTGAGCAGCGTGGAGAATTTTTTTCTTTGTGATTGGTCGGTGGCGAAGTCCGATTTTTTGTAAATTGCATCGTGCGTCTGTGTTATTGTGTCGAGTGTCTGCGTCATCCAGCACCACTTTTTTTAATACAGAAATAGCGAAGCTATTTCTGTATTAA
>CAZDWR010000055.1:0-3571 GCA_964509275.1 uncultured Candidatus Saccharibacteria bacterium | reverse complement strand
GTCTGTGTCTGTGTCTGTGTCATTCCAGAAACGCAGTTATCTGGAATCCAGGTTTAAGATAGAGAACAGACAGATTTACTAAAATATTTTTTAAAAATAATTTTTTAAAGATTTAATATTTAATAACTTTAATCCTGGATTCCAAATAGCAAGCTTTTGGAATGACACAGACGCCCGACACAATGACACAGACACAGACACAAAGGAATGGCATAAACAAGTTGAAAGTAAAAAGTTGTAAATAAGACAACAATAAAAAAAAGAGAAAAATATTTTTCTCTTTTTTTTAAAAAATTATCTTTATTTTCTAACTCCTTTGTAACCTAATTTTGTTTCTTTTTTTGATAACATTTCTTTTTTTACTGCCAATCTTTTTGCAGTTTTTTTAGATCTAGTAGTTTTGTTTTTTCCTACTCCTGTTGCTCGTTTTGCCATAATTATAATTATATTAAGTTATATTTTTATTAACCATATTATACCCTGTTATGATTATTTTTTCAATAGAACTCTTTTTTCTGAATTTAATGTTGATTTTGTAAATCTGGTAATTTTTTCATTCCTGTTTTTTTGTATAAAATCAAAAACAAAACTATCTTTTTTGTAATCAACAAAAAAAGTTCCTTTATCACCATAGTTTTCTAAAATACATTTAGAAAGTTCATCTAAAACTTTTTCTTGTAAAATTCTTTTGACTGGTCTAGCTCCAAATTCTTTTGGATATTTTTTATCTATTATTTGGTTAACAGCTTTTTTGCTTATTTTTAATTCAATTCCTTTTTCATTTAATCTTTTTGAAATTTTATTAATTTCAATCTGAGTAATTTTTTCTAAAGTTTTTTCAGAAAGTGCATCAAAAACAATAACCTCATCAAGACGATTTAAAAATTCTGATTTAAAATACTCTTTTAAAGCTTCCATGCTAGATTTTTTAATAGCTTCATAATCTTTTTTTTTATCTGATTTTTTATCTTCCACTGCAAAACCAATGGTATTTAATTGTTCGCTATATTCTGTTCCAATATTTGAAGTTAATATAATAATTGTATTTTTAAAATTTACCATTCTGCCTTTAGAATCAGTTAATTTTCCTTCATCTAAAATTTGTAATAAAATATTAAAAATATCTGGATGTGCTTTTTCTATTTCGTCAAATAAAACAATAGAGTAAGGTTTATTCCTAACTTTTTCAGTTAAAGCCCCACCTTCTTCATAACCAACATACCCTGGAGGAGAACCTATTAATTTAGAGGCTGAGTGGCTTTCCATCATTTCAGACATATCAACTCTTATTAAAGAATTAACATCGCCGAACATAAATTCCGCAAGTTTTTTTGTTAATTCTGTTTTGCCTACTCCTGTTGGACCCATAAATAAAAATGTTCCGCTTGGTCTGTCTGGATCAGATATTCCAAGCCTAGACCTTTTAACGGCGTTAGATATTTTTTCGATAGCTTCTTTTTGACCAATAATTTTTTCTGCTAAAAATTGATTAATGCTGGCAATTTTTTTTATTTCAGAAACATTCATTTTTTTCAACGGAATACCGGTTCAGCAAGAAACTACTTTTTTTATTTCTTCTTCAGAAACTTCTCTTTCTTTTATCATTCTTTTTTTTTGAAGAGAGACAATTTTTTTCTGATTATTAGCCAAAGATTTTCTTAAAGCAGGAATTTCGATGTATTTCAATTCTGAAACTAAAACAAAATTATTTTCTGATTCTGAAATTTGCAGAGCTTTTTCTAAATTAGATAATGCTATTTTTAAATCCTTTATTTTTCTTGAAATAGACATTTCATTTTTTCAACTAAGGGCAAATTCTGTTGTTTCTTCTTTTAAATCAGAAATTATTTTTTCCAAATCATCAACTTTCATTTTGTTAATTTTTGTTTTTGGTTTTTGATTTAAAATATTTATTTTTTCACTTTCCAAAGCCATAATATGACTATCTGTTTTTAACAAAAGTTCAGGTTTTGATTCAATTTCTACTCTTAACATAGATGATGCTTCGTCTATTAAATCAATAGCCTTGTCTGGCAAAAATCTATTTGGAATAAAACGAGTAGATAAATCCACAGCTGCTTTAATAGCGCTGTCTGATATTTTAACTCCATGGAATGACTCATATTTTGTTTTTAAACCTTCAAGTATTTCAATGCTGGTGGCCTTATTAGGTTCCGATATTGGAACATTTTGAAAACGACGAGCAAGAGCAGAATCTTTTTCAATATGTTTCTGAAATTCTGAAAAAGTTGTGGCTCCTATAATATTTAATTCTCCTCTGGCTAAATCTGGTTTCAAAATATTTGATGCATCCATTTGGTCATGCCCTCCAGAGCCAGCACCAACAATAGTGTGAACTTCATCAATAAATAAAATGACATTTCCTTTTTGACCTTTTACGTCTGAAATAATTCCCTTCAAGCGGTCTTCAAATTCTCCTCTAAATTTTGTTCCCGCAATTAATAATCCCATATCCAAAGATACGATTTTTTTATTTCGCAAAAAGTCTGGAACATTCCCCGTGATAATTTTCTGAGCAAGTCCTTCAACGACTGCTGTTTTTCCCACACCTGCTTCTCCTATTAATAAAGGATTATTTTTTTTTCTTCTTGAGATAATTTGTATCATTCTGTTTATCTCATCATCTCTACCTATAACAACATCTAGTTTATTTTCAATAGCTTGGTCGCTAAGATTTTTAGTAAACTTATCCAAAAATCTGGTTTTACTTTTAGGATTAATTTTTTGCCCTCCTGATTTTATTTTTATTAAAATATTTTTTACTTTTTTAAGATCTAATTTTACTGCTTTTAAAATTTCAGATAGATTTGTATCTGCTTCTGTAATAAGTGCTAAAAATAAGTGTTCATCTGAAACAAATGAGTCTTTTTGATCTGCAGAAATTTTAAGAGATATTTCAAAAGAAGTTACTAATTCTCCTGTTAGAAACATTTGATAAGAAGGATTTAAAGTGTCTGATTTTACTTCAGATTCAATGCTTTCAAAAAGTAAATCAAGTAATAACGGGTAATCAATATTAAGAGATTCAATTGCCGATATAACTACATTGTCTTCTGACATCAACAAAGCTGCCATCAAATGTGATTGTGTAACTTGTGTTTGACCTCTTTCCATTGCAAGCTCGTGTGCTCTTCTGACGGTATCCTTTGCTTTTGTTGTAAATTTATTTAATTCTGGCATTTTTTCTTTGTATTTATAAGTATTTTAGCATTTTATTGGTAAAATTTGAAATGTATTTTCCCTAAGCTCAAGAATCTATTGTTATGTCTTTCGTTTGAGTTATTGCTTCTGTCTGTGTCTGTGCCATTGTGTCGTGCGTCTGTGTCATTCCAAAAGCTTGCTATTTGGAATCCAGGTTTTAGAATATAGAACGTGTAATTTTAATAAGGTATTTTGTAAAAAGAATTTTGTGATTAAATTAATCGCTGTGTAATATAAATCCTGGATCACGGATAACTGAACTTTTCACTCACTCGCGGACTCGTGAGAAAAGTTCGTTTCCGAGATGACAGCAACAACTGCGTTTGTCCTTGTGTTTGTGTTTGTGTTT
>CAZDWR010000054.1:0-3590 GCA_964509275.1 uncultured Candidatus Saccharibacteria bacterium | reverse complement strand
AACAGGAACTTGATATAAAGCTACAAAAGCAAAGGCGAATGAGATTATGGGTTGTAACGTTGAACAGTAAGTTATTCCATGGAACGGTATTTTATCAGAACATAAACATGTTTCAACTAACACTGGCAAAGATAAAAAATAAAGTCAAAAAACCCCTGAAGGGGTTTTTTAATTATTTTTTAAAATAGAGTTAGAGGAGCTTCTTCCGTTTGAGGATTTTCTCATTTTGAGGTATTCAGAGAGATCTTTTCTCTTTTCTTTGTTTTTCGGTCTTCATAAAATAACTCTCCATTTTTCAATGCATATTCGTAGACATCTTTAGTTACCTTTACATCTTGCTCGCAATATTTTATTATTTTATCAATCTCTCCAGAGTTTCATCAAGCTACTGCTTGCAAGCCATTTGCAGATTTTGAAGTTCCTAGAGTATTCGAGGCGATGGAATCTAAACCTATTCTTTTCCCAATAGAATTATAAACTTGTTCAAAAACATCAATATGATAAATAGCTGATAGATTTATTTTTGTATATTTTTGTAAAAGGGGAATGTCAAAATGATTTCCATTAAAAGTAATTAACATTTCTGCATTTTCAAAAAAAGGTCACATTTTTTCAAATTCGTCTTGCTGGAAAGAATAGTATTTATTTGTTTCAGAATCGTAAAGAGAAAGAACAGAAATGTCTAGGTCAACAGCTTTATCTGAACCAACATCAGCAAAAATATTTTTTGTTTCTATGTCAAAAATTATTTGTTTCATAAAAATATTATATCATATTTTTGTCTGTGTAGTTTTGTATTACTTGGATTCAGGTCTGAACCGGGAACAATCAAATTTTAAAAACAATACTGCTTTTGTCTGTGTCTCTGTCATTCCGGGAACGCAGTTACCCGGAATCTAGGATTAAAGTTACAATTTGTTTAAAATATTTTTAACAAGCCTTGCTTGTAAGTTTATTCTTTCTAAACTATTTTATAAACTCTCGCTTCGTATTAAAAATAGAAGTTTATGTTTTTAACACTCACTCGGTTCCATAGATACAGAGAGGAACTCTGTATCTATGCAACTCTCGCTTCGTATTAAAAATCAAAATCATCATCACTGCCATTATTTTCAGATTCAAAATTATGGTCTTTATCAATCTCTGAAAATGATGTTTTAGCTCCATCAAAATACATATTTATCATTCCCGTTTGTCCATTTCTATGTTTTTCAATAATAAGTTCCGTGTGTTCTTCTCGGGCTTTATGGGCATCTTCTGATTTATCTCTGTGAATAAACATTACCACATCAGCATCTTGTTCAATTGAACCAGAGTCTCTTAGGTCGGCAAGTTTTGGTTTTGCGTTATCACCACGGTGCTCAATATTTCGGGAAAGTTGTGAAAGAGCAATAACAGGAACATCTAATTCTTTGGCAAGTTGTTTTAATCCTCTGGAAATTTCAGTTACTTCTTGAACAGAGGAAGAATTAGGCCCTGTTTTTACTGGCGCCATTAATTGTAAATAATCAACAACAATTAAATCAAGACCATGTTTTCTTTTTAATTTTCTAGCAGCAGATTTCATTCTTAAAACATTATTGTAAGAATTATCATCGATGAAAATTTTAGCCGCAGAAAGTCTTTCCATAGCATCACGCAATTGAGTAAAATCGGTTTCTTCGGAAATATTTCCTGTCCTAAGTTTTCAGGAATCGACTTTGGCTTCAGCAGAAAGTAGTCTATCAGTTAGTTGTTCCTTGCTCATTTCTAATGAAAAAAATGCTACTGATTTTCCATGTTCGACAGCTATTTTTCTGGTAAAATCTAAAGCTAAAGAAGTTTTACCAACAGAAGGTCGAGCAGCTAAAATAATTAAATCGGAAGGTTGAAAGCCGTTCAATTTCATATCAAGGGTTTTGTATCCCGTGGGAATTCCTCTAAGTTTTTCTGAACCATCTTGTAATTTTTCCAAGCGTTCAAAGGCCGCTCTTGCTGTATCTGACATTTGATGAAATTCTGCAGAAGATAAATCTTGAGCAATGGCAAAAATTTCTCGTTCGGCGTCATCAATACTTGTTTCCGTTTCTGATTCTTCATCAAAACCAATTTCTGAAATTTTTTCTGCGGCAGAAATAAGTTTTCTTTTTACAGATTTATCAGAAACTATTTTTCCGTAATATTCAATGTTAGCTGCAGATGGAGTGGATGAAGATAATTCTGCGATGTAAGATTCTCCGCCGATAGATTCTAAAAGTTTTTTGTTTAAAAGAATTGAAGAGAGAGTTAATAAATCAATAGGTTCATTTTTATTATATAAATCTAAAATAGATTGAAATATTATTTTGTGTTTGTCAGAATAAAAAGATTCTGGTCTAATACTTTCTAATATTTCATGTAAAGAATCTGATTTAATAAGAATAGATCCAAGAAGGGCTTTTTCAGCATCAATATTTTGAGGAGGAATTCTGAACCCAGAAGTAGTGTTTGTTAAAGAGCTTTTTATTAAACCTTTGTTTCCATCAGTGCTTTTTAATTTAGTTCTAGTAAATTCAGTCATAATTTTATATTAGCATAGAAAAAAAATTGATAATAATTTTTATTAACATTTCTTATGAAAAAAAATGGATAGGGGGTGGGTAAGTCCTTTAAAATTTTATTTGACTTTTTCAATTTTTTTAGAAATAAGTAAAAAGGTTTTATTTTTCAACATTTTAAAAATTAATTTAAGATTAGAGTTTGAAACTGGAAGTTTTTTATTTTTTTAACAAAATATTATGAATTTTTTACTATATTTTTCATTTATGTTTGTGCTATTGCGTCTGTGTCTGTGTCTGTGTCATTGCGTCGTTTCGTCTGTGTCATTCCGGGAACGAAGTTACCCGGAATCCAGGATTGAAGCTACAAAGCATTTAATTAATTACAAAATTCTTCGCATAAAATACTTTATTAAATTTACACCTTCTCTGCCTAAAACCTGGATTCCAGATAGCTTCGCTTCTGGAATGACACAGACACAGACACAGACACAGTAGTATTATTTTTCAACATTTTAAAAATTAATTTAAAATAAATTATTTATTTTTTATGTTAACATAATAATATGACACCAGAAGAAAGAGAAACTCTAAAAATAGTAGCAAAACAAGTAGAACAAAATAATGATATTTTAAAATCTATGCGTTCAAAAAAAAGATTAGGATCATTTTTTAAGGTTTTCTATTGAATAGCAATAATTATTCTTGGTTTATATTTATGACAATTAGCACAACCTATGATTGAATCTTTAACAAATACCTTTTCAGAAATTAGCAAAACAAAAGAAGGGGTAATAAACTCTGTTTTAGAAGTTGAAGAATCTTTGAAAGAAGCAACTAGTTTTTTAGATAAAATTAAAGTTTTTTAATAATTTTTCTTGAAAATATATTTAAATAATGTAAAATATGGGAATTGTAAAAGATAAATATAATTTGCTGAGGTAGCTCAGTTGGTAGAGCATTCGCTTGAAGCGCGAAGGGTCAGCAGTTCGAGCCTGCTCCTCAGCACAAAAAACTAAAAAAATCCCGTCAGGGATTTTTTTATGTTTTTTGTAGCTGAGGAGCAGGCTCGAA
>CAZDWR010000053.1:0-3637 GCA_964509275.1 uncultured Candidatus Saccharibacteria bacterium | reverse complement strand
GATATTTTGTTAAAAAAAGAAAAAATTTTTAAGTTCAAGCCTTAACTTTTAATTTAAGATGAAATTAATTTAGAATTACAAAAAATACTACAACTTTCTTCTTAAGGAGAAAGTTGTAGTGTTTTTATTTTTTAAGTTATTACAGAAATAATTTTTCCAGGAATGTAGATGAATTTTTTTATTTCTTTTTTTTCAGTTCATTTTTGAACTTCTTCCATAGCTAAAACTTTTTCTTTTATTTCTTCTTTTGATGTGTCTAAGGAAGTTTCAATTTCAGATCTCCTTTTTCCGTTTATTTGAATTCCTATTTTTATCAAATTTTCTTTTGCCAAACTTTTATCAAATTCTGGTCAATTTTTTTCAATAGCAAAATTTTCTAAAATTTCATCTGCAATATGAGGTGTAAAAGGGGAGAGTATTTTTATAAAATCTTGAAAATCTTCTTCATTTATTTTTTCTTGTTTATCACAGAAATTTATAAATTTCATCATATCTGAAATTGCTGTATTAAATTTTAGATTTTCTATTTTTTCTGTTACTGATTTTATAGTTTTGTGAAGTTCTTTTTTAAGTTCTAAATTTTCCTCACTTGAAAATTTTTCTTGTTGTCTTCAAACTTTTTCTAAAAAGCGATAAACTCCCACAATATTATTTTCATTTCAAGTAATATCATCTTCTAATGGAGAAGAAAAAAGCATATAAGTTCTAGTTGCATCTGCACCAAATCTTTTTACCATTTCATCTGGATTAACTACATTTCCCTTTGATTTAGACATTTTTTTACCATGAATATCATTTACCATTCCTTGATGGCGAAGTTTTAAAAAAGGCTCTTCAAAATCTACCAAGCCAATTTTTTTCATTGCTTTTACAAAAAATCTTGCAAAAAGTAAATGCATATAAGTGTGTTCTGCTCCACCAATGTATAAATCTACTGACATTCATTTTTTCAAACTTTCTGCTGAAGCAAATTCTTTTTCATTGTGCGGGTCACAGTATCTTAAAAAATATCAAGAAGAATCTACAAAAGTATCCATTGTATCTACTTCTGGAGTTCAGCCTTTGCCAAATATTTGTTCTGTTCGTTCCAATAATTCTTTTGATTTTGCAAGCGGGGCAGTTCCTGTTGGGATAAAATCTACATCAGTTGGCAAAGTTCAAGGTAAGTTTTCTTCACCAACAAATTTTGCTTCGCCTCTTGGAGAATAAACAATTGGGATTGGAGTTCCTCAATATCTTTGTCTAGAAATGGATCAATCCCTTAGTCGATAAGTTGAAACCATTTTCCCACCAACAAATTCTGTAATTTTTTTCTTAGCTTCTTCGGCTGATATTGTCTCATACCTATCTGATGGTTTTTGACTTATCACATCTTTAATTTCAATCCCAAACTTTTTTGCAAATTCATTATCTCGCTCATCGTGAGCAGGCACTGCCATAATTGCACCTGTCCCGTATCCAGCTAAAACATAATCAGAAATAAAAACGGGAATTTTTTCTTGATTTGCTGGATTTATAGCAAAAACACCTTCAAGTTTTACTCCAGTTTTTTCTTTACCTTCCAATCTTTCTAACTCTGTTTTTTTCTTTGTGTCGGAAATATATTTTTCAATTTCTTCAAAATTTGTAATTTGATTTTTTAATTCTTGAACCAAATTATGTTCTGGTGCTAAAACCATGTAAGTAGCTCCAAAAAGCGTATCTGGTCGCGTGGTGAAAACTTTTATTTTATTTTCATTATTTATTATTTTAAAATCAATTTCTGCCCCCTCGGATTTTCCAATTCAGTTATTTTGATTTATTTTTGTATAAGAAGGTCAGTCTATATTTTCATTTTTTTCATTTCAAATTAACTCATCTGCAAAGTCTGTGATCCTAAACATTCAAGATGGAATATCTTTTTGTTCAATTTTTGTTCCACATCTTTCACAATTTCCATTTTCCATTTGCTCGGTAGCAATAACTGTTTTACAAGATTCGCATCAATTTGCTTTGGCAGTTTTTTTATAAACAATATTATTATGAAAAAATTTTCCAAAAATCCATTGAGTTCATTTATAATATTCTGGATTGGTAGTATCAACTGCTCCATTCATAAAATCATAACCAAAACCTAAAGTATCTATTTGTTTTTGGAAAATTTTTGTAGTTTTAGAAATTGTTTCTTTTGGATTAATCTTTGTTTTAATAGCATAATTTTCAGCTGGTAATCCAAAAGCATCAAACCCTTGTGGATGCAAAACATTGAAATTATTCATTCTTTTAAACCTGTAAAAAGTATCTGTTATAGCTGCTTGCTCTGTATGTCCCATATGCAAACCATCTCCCGATGGGTAGGGGAACATATCTAAAAGATAAAATTTTTCTTTTTTATCATTTGAAAAATCTGTTTTAAAAATCCCCGCCTCTTTTCATTTTTCTTGTCATTTTTTTTCAATTTCTCTATGTTCGTATTTTTTCATTATTTTACAGGATAAAAATTTCTTCAATTATTCATACCTCCTTCAAGTTCTAAAACCTCTTCGAAACCTAATTCTTTGAAAATAGAAACGGCGTTAGAAGTTCTGCTTCCAGAACGACAATGATAAATATATTTTTTAGTTTTATCTAATTTATTTAAATTTTCTTTAAAATCAGATGCGTAGAAATCAATATTTAAACCTTCTTCTATTTTACTTTCATTATATTCTCCAAGAGTTCTGATGTCAATATGAATATAGTCCCCACTTTCTAGTTTTTCTTTGTACTCGGTAGGACCAATTAACCTATGATTAAAAGATGTATTGCTTTTAGCTATTGTTATTTGAGAATTTTCTCTTGATAGATTCTGTTGAGCAGAATATAGAGATGTATCGGTTTTTGTTTTACCAAAAATATTATAATTTTCGTTTATTAAAAAAAATATAATTCCAAGCATGATCAATCCTGTGATAATTTTTACAATTGTATTCGCATTAAAATCTTTATTTTCTTGTTTTTCTTCTTGAACTTTATTTTCTTTTTCTAAATTATTTTCCATAAATTAAATTATACTAAATTTTTTGTAAAATAAAAAGAAAAAATTTGTGGCTGTGTATTTGTGTCATTTCTTTGCTTTTGTGTCATTGCGTTTGTGTCTGTGTCATTCCAGAAACGCAGTTATCTGGAATCCAGGTTTTATATTGGTTTTGATAAATTTTGGAATATTTAATTTAGGTATTTTATGGCTTTAATCCTGGATCCAGCACCACTTTTTTTAATAGAGAAATAGCTTCGCTATTTCTCTATTAAAAAAAGTGGTGCTGGATGACACAGACACAAACACAAAGCAATATTATTTTTAAAATTTGGTTGTTTTAGATTCAAGCGTTAATCTAAGATTTTTTTTAAAAAAAATGGTAATATTATAATTATATTTAGGGAATATAATTTTATTTCACTCGGCTCGTTAAATACGAGAGCACAGCCGAGTCGTGTTTAACCAGCTCTCGTTTCAACAAAATTATATTAGAAAATATAATTTAGTTTCACTCGGCTCGTTAAATACGAGAGCACAGCCGAGTCGTGTTTAACCAGCTCTCGTTTCAACAAAATTATATTAGAAAATATAATTTAGTTTCACTCGGCTCGTTAAACACGAGAGCACAGCCGAGTCGTG
>CAZDWR010000052.1:0-3742 GCA_964509275.1 uncultured Candidatus Saccharibacteria bacterium | reverse complement strand
GCCCGCGAACGGAGTGAGTGGATGCAAGTTCCAGCTATCCGTGATCCACTCAAAGACAACTTACATAACACATGGATCACGGATAAGTGATTTTTGTATTTGTTCGCAAGCTCACAAACAAAAATCACTTCCGAGATGACACGAAGAAAATTTTTGTTTTGTTAATATTATTCCATATTCAGAGTTGAATCCAAGAAAAAATATTGTTTTTTCATAAAAAAATGATAATATAAAAAATATGTGAGAAGATATAAAATGTCCAGAATTAAGAAAAAAACTTAAAAATAATGAAGTTTTTTTATTAGATGTTCGTGAAACTTATGAATATGAAGCAGAAAATATCGGTGGATTAAATATTCCTATGAGTGAATTACCTAATAGGGTTTCTGAAATACCAAAAGATAAAACTGTTGTAGTTTATTGTCGTTCGGGTGGTCGGTCTAGTTCTGCTATAAATTTTTTAGTGGATAATTTTAAATACACAAATTTAAAAAATTCATCTGGAGGAATTTTAACTTGTGTTTAAATATAGAAGCCCGGCTTCTATATTATTTTTTCAAAAGAGTATCAATATTTTTCTTCTTTTAATTGCATGTATTTATTGTCATATGGGTTCATTTGTAAATTTTAACAGAGTTTTAGTGTAAACTCTGTTGCTACAATGTTAACAATATTTCTGCTATCTCTTTATGAATCTACAAACCCCCATTTCAAAATCTAAAGAAGTATATTTAATTCTAGTTAACCTATTCTATTTCAACAAATAAAGCATTATGGTCAGATAAATACTCATCTCAAACTTCCAAACTTTTAAAATTATATTTATTGGGAATTAATACATAGTCCAGAGTTCCTTTTTTTTCTACTATTTTTCCATTTTCATAGTCTTCTTTAAAAGATTGGTACTTTTTAAAATTATAAGATAAATTATATCCTTTAAAAATGCCTCCATACTCTGTCATTTTAAAAAGATTAAAATCACCAGCCATTATTCTTTTTTCTTTTCTTAAATCTAAAAAATCAATAAACTCTTTTAGCTGACTTTGAGCTCAATCTTCTCGATTACCAAAATGAATATTTGCCATTTTATAAATTTTGTCATCTTTTTCCAAATCAAAACATAAAATAGAACGAGCTTCTTTTTCATCTCTTGATAGTTTTAGATAGTAATTAAAAGAATTCAATATAGGGAATCTTGATAAAATTGCCATTCCATGTTGGATTGGATTTTTCAGTTCTTCTCCTCTTTGGTGAGTTTTTATAGTAACAGTAGAAAAAATAGAATACTTATATTCACTTAATTCTGTTTTTAAAATATCAACTTGAGAAAAATTACTTTTTTCTTTATCTAACTGAACCTCTTGAAGAAAAATTACATCAGGTTTTTTTTCTAAAATATTTTTTACAATATTTTCCTTACGGTTTTCTCAATCATAATATCTTCACAGATTTAAACTTAAAATTTTCATAATTTTATTGAAACGAGAGCAAGTTTAGCACGACTCGGCTGTGCTCTCGTGTTAAACATACCGAGTGAAATGAAATTATATACACCTATATATTATTTATTTTTTAATTTTTTTTTATACTTTTCTGGTAATTTTTTACAACAAAAACATTTTTAAATAGTTATCAACTTCTAACTTTATACTCAATACCTCTCACTTTAAGCTTTTTATTTAAAAAATAATCTTTATCTGTTATATTAAAATCTTTTTTTACATAAGCGATTGTAATATGCGGGGCAAATTTAAATTTATTTATTTTTTCATCCATAATATCAAGTTCAGATAAATTACTATGTATTTTTTCTAATTTTTTATTTTTATCATCTATTTTTAAAACCAAAGCATTGCACTTGAATTCTTTAATATAAAATAATTCTAATTTTCCCAATTTAATATCATCTATTTTTATTTTATCTAAGGTTTTTTTGTCAAATATTTTATCATCCAATCCGTAAAATAAAGTCACATGCATTTTACCCAAGACTAAACCACCCTTATTTTTTCCACTTACTTTTGCAAAAAAATAATCTTTTTTATCAATACATTTATTAAAATAATCTTTAATTTCTTGTTTGTTTTTATCAAGAAAACTTAATATAACATAACCTATTCTTTTTCTTTTTTTATTTATGTCTGACATAATTATTCTGAAATTAAAATTACTTGAGGATACTTTGTGGTTTTCTTATAATAAACAAGATGTTCTCCTTGATTTTCTGTATCTTCTTTAGAATTTTTTATATTTTGATTAAATTTTTCCATAAAAATATTATAACAAAAAAACCCAGAATTTTGCTTCGCAAAATTTTAGTTTTTTTTAAACTTTTTTAATTTATTTTTTCAAAAGTGTATCAATTCTATTTATTTCTCTAGGAAATAAAGTAGCTTTTTTAACATTATCAAGTCCTACAATTTTTTGTGTTAATCTTTCCAGCCCAAGTCCAATCCCGCCGTGTGGGGCAATTCCTGTTTTAAAAGCTTGCAAATAAAAAGCAAAGTCATCTGGATTTAAACCTTTCATTTTTATTCCCTCTACCACATTATTATATTTATATCTTCGTTCTCCTCCTGAAACAATTTCTACTCCTTTGAAAAGTGCATCAAAAGTTTTTGTAAATCCTTTATCATTTTCATCTTCCATAGAATAAAATGGTCTTTTAGAAACTGGGTAATGGGTGATATAAATTAAGTCTGAACCCAATTCTTTTTTAGCATAATCACAAATCATTCTTTCATATTCTGGTTCTAAATCAGGTTCTCCAACGGCATTTTTTGCTCCCAATTTATTTTCCAACAATTCCTGTGCTTCAGAAAGTTTCATCATTGGAATTTCTTCTGGCAATAAAATTTCTTCTACTTCTAAAATTTTCATTTCTTTTTTGCAGTTCTTTTCTAAATTTTCTTTTGTCTTTCGCAAAATCTTTGTCAACATTTCAGCTACATCTTTATAAGAATCTATAAATCCCATTTCAAAATCTAAAGAAGTATATTCATTTAAATGCCTTGATGTAGAATGTTTTTCTGCTCTAAAAATATTTCCCACTGCAAAAACTCTTTCAAAAACTCCCGTCATTATTTGTTTATATAATTGTGGACTTGTTGCTAAACCAGCAGAATTTCCAAAATAGTCTATTTTATAAACTTCTGCCCCGCCCTCCGCATCTCCTCCCACAATTTTTGGAGCTTGAAATTCTGTAAAATCATTCTGATTTAAAATTTCTCTAAAAGATTTCACAATTTCTGCTTGAATTTTGAAAATAGCTTGTTTTTTTTCAGATTTTAAAGCGTAAGGTTGATTGTCTAAATAAACATCTAAATTTAATTCTTCGTTTAATTCAAAAGGAATTTCAGCTTTCGCTAGTACTTTTATGTTTGTAATTTCTAACTCTACATCAGTCACAAAAAAGTTTTTTATTCCAGTTTTTTCTTCTTCTTCTTTTGTTGATTTGGCAGTTTTGTCATTTCTTTCTTGAACTTTTCCATCAATTTCAACTACTCATTCGCTTCGCAGAGTTTTTGAAATTTCTAAAACCTCTTCTTTCCCAAAAACTACTCCCTGCACTTTTCCGCTTCTATCACGAAAATCAAAAAAAGCCATTTTTCCTTGATTTCTTGCTACGTCTACCCAACCCTTTATTTTTATTTCCTGACCTTTCTTTTCTGAAAGGTTTTTTATTAATGTTCTTTGCATAAAAAGTATTATATCATTTCTTTGTCTCTGTGTCATTTTGTTA
>CAZDWR010000051.1:0-3809 GCA_964509275.1 uncultured Candidatus Saccharibacteria bacterium | reverse complement strand
ACAAGCCTTGTTTGTAAGTTTCTATCAAAAAAACTTACAAGCAAGGCTTGTTGGAAAATTTATCAATCTGATGTTTTTAAAAATTTACCAGAAAAAAAATGAGATTATATTCTGGCTAATCCTCCTTACATTCCAAAAAATAAAGTCCTTAATAAGTCAGTTAAAAATTTTGAAGATTATAATTCTCTTTTTGCAGAAGATAATGGCCTGTATTTTATAAAAAAAATAATTTCAGAAGGACTGCCTCGACTAGAACCCCAAGGAAAAATATTTATAGAATTTGATGAAAATAGCAAAAGCGAAATTAAGAAATTTTTAAAAGAAAAAAATATAAAAAATTTTGAATTTAAAAAAGACCAGTTTGATAATGCTAGGTTACTAATGATTTGAAATTAATGATAAAATAAAATCATAAATAATAATATTATATATTATAGGGAATGCGGAGGATTTTAAATTAGTTTTTTAACTTTTTTTATTGATGTTCTTTTAATAGCAAGTCTTGTTATTTTTATTGCCATTTTTGATTTCCTGATTATAAATCCTACAGTAACTACTTTTTTAAGTTTAATTAAAATATGAATATTTTTTATAATTATCACTTTGTTTTTTTATTTTAAATCAGGGCAAGCTTTAATCTATAAACTTCTAGGATTAAAATTACTGTTTACAAAAAATTTGAGTAGACTTATCAACAAATGTGATAATGTCAGAGGTCGGATTTCTTAAATGCGTGTATGTGATAATTTTTGAGCAGTGTGGAGAAAATTTTTCTCTTTGTGATTGGTCGATGGTGAAGTCCGACCTCTGACACAAATGACAAAGAATTTTTTAAAATATTATTTTTTTCTGTTATAATTTTATAATGTCGCAAAATATTTTTGATTTAAAAAAACAATATTTACAATATTTAGAAATTGAAAAAGGGAGGTCTTTGAAAACTATTTCTAACTATGATAGATATATTTCTGCTTTTTTAACTAAAGAAAATATTAAATCACCAAAAAATATTACTTTAAAAAAAATTCAATCCTTTAGGCTTAATTTAAATCGTTCTAAAAATAATAAAAAAGGATTAGAAAAAAATACCTTGAAAAAAAATACTCAAAATTATTATTTAATTGCCATACGTTCTTTTTTAAAATATTTATCTAAAAATGATATCGAAACCTTAGCTCCCGAAAAAATAGAATTAGCAAAAGTTAGCTTAAGAGAATTAAATATAATTTCTCGTTTTGACTTTGAAAAATTAATGAAAGAGGTTGAAATTAATGAAAAAAATAAAAATAAGGAAATGGAAATTCTCCAAGAACAAGCTATCTTAGAAATATTATATTCCACCGGGCTTCGTGTTTCAGAACTTATTTCTTTAAATTTTGATATAGATTTATCTGTTGATGAATTTTCAATTAGAGGTAAGGGGCAAAAAATACGAATTGTTTTTCTTTCAGATGATGCAAAAATTTCTGTAAAAAAATATTTAAAATCTCGTCAAAAAAAATTTATTTCTGGAGAAAAACCTTTTTTATCTGAGGCTTTATTCTTGACTGCTAAGGGGAAAAGAATACATTCAAGAGCAATTCAAAGAATGATAAAAAAAAGAGCAATAAATTCTGGAATTACAAAAAATGTTACTCCACATACCATTAGACATTATTTTGCTACTGATTTATTGCAAAATGGTGCAGATATTCGTTCAGTGCAGATGTTGTTGGGTCATTCGTCCATTACTACTACTCAAATTTACACAAATCTTTCTGATAATTATCTGAAAGAAATTCATAAAAATTTTCATAAATCTAGAAAAAAATAAAAGGTGAATATTTTGGTTTGTGTTTGTATCTGTGTCATCCAGCACCACTTTTTTAATACAGAAATAGCTTCGCTATTTCTGTATTAAAAAAAGTGGTGCTGGATCCAGGTTTTGAGGCAGAGAACGTCTAAATTTAATAAAATATTTTTTAAAAATAATTTTGTGAAAATTTAGATGCTTTGTGGCTTTAATCCTGGATTCCAGATAGCTTCGCTTCTGGAATGACACAGACACCAACACAATAACACAAACGCTCGACACAATGACGCAGACGCAACGACTGCATTTGTGTCGAGTGTCTGCGTCATTCCTTTGCGTCTGTGTCATTCCAGAAGCGAAGCTATCTGGAATCCAGGTTTTAAAACATAAAACGTATAAATTTAATAAAGTATTTTTTAAAAATAATTTATTAAAGATTTAATGTTTAATAATTTTAATCCTGGATTCCGGATATTGGAATTTTTCACCCAATCACTTCGTTCTTGGGAAAAATTCCATTCCGGAATGACACAGGCACAATGATGACACAAAAAAAAGAAACTATTTTTTTTCAGACATCGGAATTTTCATATGTTCATAAGCTTTTTCAGTAGCTTCTCTTCCTCGAGAGGATTTTTTTATAAATCCTAGTTGTAAAAAATATGGTTCATTAACTTCTTCTATGGTTGAAGTTTCTTCTCCAATCGATGCAGAAATTGTAGAAAGCCCTACTGGACCACCACCAAATTTTTCTATTATAGTTAGCAATATTTGTCTATCTAAACCTGTCAAACCAATCTTATCAATACCTATCATTTCTAATGTTTCGTCTACAATTTTTTCAGATAAATCCACTTTTTTTATTTCTGCTAAGTCTCTAGAACGTTTTAATAAATAATTAGCTGTTCTTGGAGTAAAGCGACTTCTTTTTGCGATTTCCAAAGCTGCTTCATTCTGCATTGAAACACCTAATTTCTTAGCCGAATTTTTAACAATTTTAGATAATTCTTCATCAGAATAATATTCTAATCTATAAACACCTCCAGAAAATCTTGACCTTAACGGAGCAGACATATCTGAAAATCTGGTTGTTGCGGCAATAATAGTAAATGAAGGAAGTTCTAATTGCACTGTTCTAGCTGATGGACCTTTCCCAACAATAATATCAAGTGTTCCATTTTCCATTGCTGGATATAAAATTTCCTCAATATTTTTATTTAAGCGATGAATTTCATCTATAAATAAAATATCTCCTTCGTTTAAGTTTGAAAGAACTGAAGCTAAATCTCCCACTTTTTCGATAGCTGGTCCAGAAGTGATTTTCATACCAACACCAATTTGACCAGCTATTAAATAAGATAAGGTAGTTTTTCCTAAACCAGGAGGTCCATAAAATAAAATATGTTCGGGACTATGCCCGCGATTTTTTGCAGCAGTTAATAAAATCTCTAAATTTTTTTTAATAGATTCCTGACCTATATAATCTTCTCATTTTATTGGTCTTAATAAATTATCTAACTGTCCTTTATCTTTACTCATAATAAATATATTTTAACACACTAGAAAAAATACTTATACCGTTTTATAAAAATTTAATGTTTGATAACTTTAATCCTGGATTCCAGATAGCTTCGCTTCTGGAATAACGCAGATGCCATGACACAGATGCAATACTGGAGTGTTTGTGTTTTTGTATCGTGCGCCTGTGTCATTCCAAAAGCTTGCTATTTGGAATCCAGGTTTTGAGGCAAAGAACATACGAATTTAATAAAATATTTTTTAAAAATAATTTTCTAAATTTTTTAACAGTTTCTAGCTTAAATCCTAGATCACGGGTAACTAGTTTTTTCCCACACTCGCAAGCTCGTGTGAAAAAACTGCTCCCGAAATGACACAGCGTGTTTGTGTTTGTGTCATTCCAGAAGCTTGCTATCTGGAACCCAGGTTTTGAAAGAGAGAACATAAAAATTTATTAAAACATTTTTTAAAAATAATTTTCTGAAGTTTTAAACGGTTT
>CAZDWR010000050.1:0-3892 GCA_964509275.1 uncultured Candidatus Saccharibacteria bacterium | reverse complement strand
ATGAATTTAGAAAATAATCAAAATTTTAATAATGTAGAAAATTCAGGATTAAGGAATTTTTTTGCAGGAATTTACAAATGAATGTTAACAGGGATCGTTCTTTCTGGAATAATGTCTTATATTGCAATAAACACAGAATACTTTAGTTTTATTTTTGAAAGTCAGGCTATTTTTTATGGACTGGTTGGAATTCAACTTATTATTATTTTAGGAGTTCAATTTATGATTAGAAAAATTACTCCAAAATTAGCGGGAATATTATTTTTTCTCTACGCGGCACTTACAGGAGTATTATCATCAGTTTTGTTTACGATGTATGAATTAAATTCAATAATAGTTATTTTTGCTGTGGCTGTAATAATGTACGCTACACTTGCCATTATTGGATTTAAAACTAAAAAAGATATTTCTGGTTGAGGAATTTTCTTATTTATAGGAATGCTTGGTGTTATTGCGGCATCAGTAATAAACATTTTTTTACAAAACTCAATGATGGATATAATCGTTTCAATAGTGGCGGTATTGGTTTTTGCAGGATTTACTGTTTATGATCATCAGGTTTATAAAAATATGTACCGAGAAATAAAAAATAATTCTGAGGAGATTGAAAGGTATACAGTTTTAGGGGCTTTACATATGTATATAAACTTAATTGTAATGTTCCAAAGTTTATTAAGATTGTTTGGAAATAGAAATTAAAAAAACTTACTTAGAAGCCTTACTTCTAAGTTTTTTTGTACCCGTGTTATTCCTTTGTGTCTGTGTTATTGTTGTCGGGTGGTTTGTGTTATTCTAAAAGCTTGCTATTTAGAACCCAGGATTGAAGATATAAACCGTTTAAATTCTCACAAAATTATTTTTAAAAAATATTTTATTAAAATTACACGCTCTATGTTTTAAAACCTGGATTCCAGATAGCTTCGCTTCTGGAATGACACAAATACAGACACAAAACAAGTTTTTGAATCTCTGATACGATAGTGTATAATGTTGTTATGTTAACAAGACATTCATCTAGAGAAATTTCCTTACAATCACTATTTAATTTAGATTCTCGTTATAATTTACAAGAAGTTAGCCTTGAAATACAAGAAGAAGTATATCAAAACATAATAGATTCTTTTCATAAAGATACGGAAGAAGACCAATTTTCAAAAAATATTATTATTGGCGTTGTAAAAAATTTAAAAGAAATTGATGATATCATAATCAAAACTACTCCAGATTGAGGGATTGAAAAAACAGCCATTATAGATAGAAATATTTTAAGACTTGCAATTTATGAATTATTTTTTTCAGATGCAGAAGTGCCATCAAGAGTGGTTATTAATGAAGCAATAGAAATTGCCAAAACTTTTGGCAATAAAAAATCTTTTAAATTTATTTCAGGAGTTCTAGGTTCAATATATGAAAAAACTGACTTGAAGGAAAAAGATATAAAAGAGTCGGATAAAGACAAGAAAATAATTGTAGAAAAGAAAGTGGGAGCAATGCCTTATTATTTTAAAGATGGGGAAGTGATGTTTTTACTAGTACATAATGTTTTTAATAGATGAACTTTACCTAAAGGAACAGCTGAAGGTAATAATAAAAATGAAGAAATTTCTTTGGAAAATGTTTTAAAGGAAAAATTAAATATAGAAGGTCAGGTTGGGGAGAAAATAGGAGAAAATGAATATAGATCAGGTTCAACAAAAACAGAAGTAAATAAAAAGTTTATTTCTTATTATGTTTTTGAAGTTACAAATCCTAATGAAATAAAAGTAAATGAGAACAATAAAGGTTTAAATAATGCAAAATGATTTAATTTAGAAAATTTTAATCAGGTAGAAAAATATGATGATATGAAAGAAATTATAAATAAAGGAGTGTCTGTTGTAACTTCTTTGTAATATTATTCTCCGTGTCATCTCGGAATGAAGTTTTTCCCAAATTTAAAAAATATCTTATTAAATTTGTGAGTTCTGCTTCTTTGAACTTGGATTCCAGATAACTGTGTTTTTGGAATGACACAGACACAAAGGAATGACACAGACGCAGACACGCGCACATTTCCAAGAGGTTGGACTTCACTCAGTGAGTCCCACTCAACCACTTAAGAAGTCCGACCTCAGACACAAAAACAAAACACAAAACACCATTTTTAAGATAAATGGTTTTTATTTTTATTTTTATTTTAATTCAAGAAATCGTTAAATAAAATAACAAAAATTTGTTACAATTAAAACAATATGACAGTTATAGAAATAGCATTATTGATATTATTTTCTATTTTTTTTATTTTTGTTGGGTTTTTTTTGAAAACATTTATTTTAATAAAGAAAAAAAATTTTATTGAAATTGAAATAAAAGAAAAAAAATTAATTGCAGAAAAAGAAATAGAAAATATAAAACAAGAAGCTAGAAAAAAAATAGACCAAAGAGAAGATGAAATTTTTCATAAAGAAAAAACTCTTTTAGAAAAAGATAATTTTCTTCTTGAGGAAAGAAAAAAAATAGACCAAAAGTTTGATAGTTTTTTTGAAGAAAGAAAAAAAATAGAAAATACAGAAAAAAAAATTGAAAAAGAATTAGAGGAATTGTCTGGAATAAATAAATATCAAGCTTTAGATATTTTACAAAAAAAAGTAGAGGAAAATAATAAACAGGATTTATTTTTGCAAATGAGAAGACTAGAAACTTCAAGTAAAGAAAAAATTGAAAAAAAATCAAAAGAAATTTTAGCCATAGCTATTCAAAAGTTTTCAAAAAATATTGAAAATAATTTAGTAACATCATCAATAAAAATTTTAGAAGAAGACAAAGGAAAAGTTATCGGAAAAGATGGTAGAAATATAAAATGTTTTGAATCTGAAACAGGTGTTCAACTACTTGTAGATCAAACAGATGGTGAGATTGTTATTTCATCTTTTGACCCCATCAGAAGGGAAGTTGCAGCGATAGCTTTAGAAAAATTATTGATAGATGGGATAATTAATCCAGCAAAAATAGAAGAATTTGTAATTGATTCAAAAAGTAAAGTTATAGAAAAAATGGAAGAAATGGGCAAGCGCGCCGCAGAAGAAGTTGGTCTGTATAATATTCCTAAAGAAATTTTAGATATTTTAGGGAGATTACATTATAGAACAAGTTATGGTCAAAATGTTTTAAAACATTCTATAGAGATGGCGCATATTTCAGAAGTTATAGCGGAAGAATTGGGTGCTGATGTTTACGTGGCAAAAGCAGGAGCTTTATTTCACGATATTGGTAAGGCTGTTAATTTTGAAACTAAAGGAACTCATGTTGAAATAGGTAGAAAAATTTTAAAAAAACATGGAATTGATCAAGAAATAATTAAGGCAATGCAATCACATCATAAAGAATATTCCAATGAAAATTTAGAGTCATATATAGTTGATGCTGCAGATGCAATTTCTGGGGCACGACCAGGTGCTAGAAATGATAATGCGGACATGTATATCAAGAAACTTGAAGGTTTAGAAAAAATAACCAAAGAATTTGATGGAGTTTTAAATGCTTATGCGCTTTCTGCAGGGCGTGAAATTCGTGTTTTTGTAAAGCCAGATGAAATAGATGATTTTAACGCTGCAAAAATGGCTCGTGATATAGCCTTAAGAATTGAAGAAGAATTGAAATATCCTGGAGAAATAAAAATAGCTTTAATTAGGGAACAGAGAATTATTGAATTTGCTAGGTAGTTATTTAAAGGTGAGCTTTTTATGAACCTGATAGGACTTGGTCGCCTTAGTTGGAGCACAAAAACAACGATGGTGCTCTCAACACGCGACCCCCGTCGCTCGTGCTTTTGCACTGAAAAATTTTTAGAACAATAACACAAATTTTTCGTACAAAAGATACTTCGCTTTTTTCAAGTCCTGCCAGGTCCTAC
>CAZDWR010000049.1:0-3911 GCA_964509275.1 uncultured Candidatus Saccharibacteria bacterium | reverse complement strand
CCCCGCGCGCAGACTTTTTTTTTTTATTTTTGGGGGTGTTTGGTTCTTTTCTTTTTTTTTTTTTTTTGTGTGTTTGTGTGTTTGTGTTTGTGTTTGTGTCATTCCAGAAGCTTGCTATCTGGAACCCAGGTTTTAAAACATTAGCGAATAAATTTAATAAAATATTTTGTACAAAGAATTTTGTAATTAATTACATATTTTGCAACCCTAATCCTGGATTCCAGATAGCAAGCTTCTGGAATGACGCAGACGCAACAACACAGACATATACAATCAAAATAATTTTAAAAAAAACTTAAAAATGTTAAAATGTGTCAATGACATTAAATAAAAAATATTTAAGCGGGTATGATGCTTCAAAATATGAAGACGAAATTTATAAAACTTGAGAGAAATCTGGTTATTTTAATCCAGATAATTTAAAAAATACAAAGGGAAAATTTTCTATAATTTTACCACCACCTAACGCCAACGGGGATTTACACGCTGGACATGGCTCTGATTTTGTTTTAAAAGATATTATGGGAAGATATCATAGAATGCTGGGAAAAAAAGTTTTACTTTTACCAGGTTCAGACCATGCTGGTTTTGAAACTCAAGGAACTTTTGAAAAAAAACTTCAAAAAGAAGGTCGTTCTCGTTTTGGAATGAGTCGAGAAGATTTATATAATGAGATTTATGAATTTGTAATGGATCATAAAAAAAATATGGTAGACCAAGTCAAAAAACTTGGAACTTCTTGTGATTGAAGTAGAGAAAAATTTACTCTTGATCCTGAAATAGTTTTAAAAGTCCAAGATACTTTTGAAAAAATGTATAAAGATAAAATGATTTATCGTGGAAAACGCTCTATTCACTGAAATCCAAAATTCAAAACTTCCCTTGCCGAAATAGAAACAAAATTTGAAGAAAAAATTGAACCATTTTATTATTTTCAATTTGGACCTTTTGAAATTGGGACTTCTCGTCCAGAAACTAAATTTTCTGATAAGTATGTAGTGGTTCATCCAGATGATAAAAGATATCATAAATATAAACACGGAGATACTTTTGAAACAGAATGAATAAATGGAAAAATAACGGGGACAGTTTTAAAAGATGAATCTATTGATATGGAATTTGGAACTGGAGCAATGACAATTACTCCTTGGCACGATGCTCTTGATTTTGAAATTGCACAAAAATATAATTTAGATTATGAACAAGTTATAGATTTAGATGGAAGGTTAATGGATATTGCTGAAGAATTTTCAGGACAAAAAATTCATATTTCTCGTCCTGAAATTGTTAAAAAATTAGAAAAAAAAGGTTTGCTTTTGCGAGTTGAAGAAAATCACAAACATAATGTCAGAACTTGTGAAAGAACAAGTGTTGTTTTGGAGCCACAGTTAATGGAGCAATGATTTGTTAAAATGGCTCCTTTAAATAAACTTGCCCTGCAAGCTTTGGAAGATAAGAAAATTAATTTTGTTTCAGAACAATTTAAAAAAACTTTTGTTCACTGAATGGAACGACCGATGGATTGAAATATTTCCAGACAAATTGTTTGGGGAATTCAAATTCCAGCTTGATTTAAAAATAAAGGCGAAGAAAATGAAGAAATTTTGGTTCAAAAAGAAAAACCAGATGGTGAGGGCTGGGAGCAAGATGGTGATACTTTTGACACTTGATTTTCTTCGGGACAATGACCTCTTTTAACTCTTGGCTTTCCAGATGGAAAAGATTTTAAAGAATATTATCCGACTGATGTGATGGAAACAGGGAGAGATTTAGTTTTTAAATGAGTACCACGAATGATTATGTTTGGTTTGTATTTAGCTAAAGAAGTTCCTTTTAAAGATATTTATTTTCACGGAATGATTTTAGATGGCAAAGGCAAAAAGATGTCAAAATCTAAAGGAAATACTCTTTCTCCCATTGAATTAATCAATGAGTTTGGGACTGACGCAACCAGAATGTCTTTTATTGTGGGAAATACTCCTGGGAAAGACATGTCTTTAACTAAAGATAAAGTTAGAGCTTATAAAAAATTTTCAAATAAATTATGAAATATTGCTAGATTTGTTTATGAGAACACTGAAGAATTTGATTATGAAAGTTTTGATACTTCTGGACTTTCTGAAGAAAACAAAAAAATTATTTCTGATTTGAAAATATTTAAAGATGACATTGCTAAAGATATTGAAGAATATCGTTTGTATATGGCGGCTGAAAAAGGTTATCATTATGTTTGACACGAATTCGCAGATAAGATTTTAGAAACATCTAAAAAAGTTTTGCAAGATGAAAATTTTAGTGAAAAAGAAAAAAATGAGAAAAAATATATTCTACTTTTTGCTTTGGAAGAAATTTTAAAAGTTATGCACCCTTTTATTCCTTTTGTCACTGAAGAAATTTGAAAAGATTTTCCTAAAAAAAATAAAGATTTATTAATGGTTGAAAAGTGGTAAAATATAAAAAATAGATAACTTCTTTTTTTATTTTAATCTTGGAACACAGGTAGCTGGAACTTGCACCCGCTCACTTCGTTCGTGGGCAAGTTCCGCTTCCGAGATGACACAGGGGTGTTGTGTGTCTGCGTCGTTGTGTCTGCGTCATTCCAGAAGCGAAGCTATCTGGAATCCAGGTTTTAAAACATAGAACATATAAACTTAATAAAGTGTTTTGCAAAAAGAATTTTAAAAATAATTAAACGTTTCCTAACTTCAATCCTGGATTCCGGGTAACTTCGTTCCCGGAATGACACAGACGCGCGACACACTGGAACAGATAGGAGACATAAACACAAAAATGAAAAATAGTCTTTAAATTATTTTACACTAAGACAACAATTCTATCATTTTTCTAAAAACACCCACTTCTAGCCCAGCTCTTCCAATTAAAAATCCATCAATACTTCTCAATCTATTATACTCTAAAATATTTTCATCATCTACAGATCCACCATAAATTATTTTTATTTTTTTTGAATTTTCTCCAAACTTTTTATATAAAATTTTTTGTATTAAAATAATTGTTTGTTCTAAAATTTCAACATTTATTTTTTTTCCACCAGCACCTATGGTTCATACTGGTTCGTAAGCTATAATAATATTTTTTAATTCAGAATTTTCAATTTCTCCAAGTGAATTAATAATTTGCTTTTCTAAACTATCTACAAAATCACCCTGATCATCTCTTTCCCGTTCACCAACACAAACAATTGCTTTCATTTTTAAATCTAGTAATGATTTTACTTTTTTTGCTATATCTTGATCGCTTTCTGCAAAAATATTTCTTCTTTCTCAATGACCCACAATAGAATATTCAAGACCTAAATCTTTTAACATTAACGGAGAAATTGCTCCCGTAAACGCCCCCGAATTTTCATAAAAAATATCTTGTCCAGATAATTCTATTGCCGTATCTTTAATTTTGCTTTTGATTGTATCAAGATAAATAACTGGAGGAGCTAAAATAAAACTATTTTTTACTTTAGCACTTTTATTTTTTTTTACTTCTTTTTTAAAACTTGCAAAAAGTTTTAAAGCATCTTTCTTATTACTTGGATTCATTTTTCAATTGAAGACTAATATTTTACTTTTCATTTGCTATCATTATAACAAATGTCAATAACATATCAAAAAGAACATTAATTGTGTCTGTGTCTGTGTCATTGTGTCGGGTGTCTGTGTCATTCCAAAAGCTTGCTATTTGGAATCCAGGTTTTATATTGTTTTTATAAAATTTGCAATAATTAATATGGATATTCTATTACTTTAATCCTGGATTCCAGATAACTTCGTTTCTGGAATGACACAGACACGCGACACAGACACAATGACACAGACGCCCGACACAATAGTTTACAAGCAAGGCTTGTTGGAAAACTTGGAGAATAAAAAACCGCACATAGAGTGCGGTTTTTTAGT
>CAZDWR010000048.1:0-4094 GCA_964509275.1 uncultured Candidatus Saccharibacteria bacterium | reverse complement strand
GGAACGTATTCATCAATTTTTGTTGCTTCACCGTTACTTGTCTATATTGAAAAATTTCAAAAAGATGTAAAAGTAGATAAAGGAGAAGAAAAAAAGAAAAAAGAGAAAGAGAAAAAAGAATTTTCTGAAAAAGAAGTGTCGGAAGCTCTGGAAAGATTAAGAGCAGAGGATTAATTATTTTGTATTTGTGTTGTCTGCGTCATTCCTTTGTGTCTGTGTCATTCCAGAAGCGAAGCTATCTGGAATCCAGGAGTTATATTGTGAATAGTATAATTAACTACAATATTCTCCGTATAGATAATCTTGTAGTTAATTATATGTTTTGTGTTTTAAAACCTGGATTCCAGATAGCTTCGCTTCTGGAATGACACAGACACAAAGGAATAGCGCAAACACAGACACAGACACAGACGCACTGCACATTTCCAAGAGGTCGGACTTCACCACCGACCAATCACAAAGCAAAAAATTTTCTCCGCACTGCTCGAAAATTATCCCACACAACCACTTAAGAAGTCCGACCTCAGACACAGACACATAAATCAATCATTATTTTATGAAATTTAAAAGAATAATTATTTTTTTTCTTATACTTTTTAATTTTATTTTTATATTTTTATATTTTTCACTAGCTGGAGAAAAATATAACCAAATAACTTTTCTTGATGTAGGTCAGGGAAGTGCAACTTTGATTCAAGAAAAATCAGGAAAAAATATTCTTATAGACACAGGGAATGAAAAAGTTTCTGTAAAATCTTTAACTAGAAAACTTGGCTTTTTTGATAGAAATTTAGATTTGGTTTTTATAAGTCATTACGATTTAGATCACGCCGGACTTTTACCTTTTTACATTAAAAATTACAATGTAAAAAAAGTTATAGACACTGGAGTTACCAATGTTGGAGATTCACAAGAGCCTATTTTTGATGCTATTAACAAAAGGATTGCAAATAAAAATATTAAAAAAAGTTCTGTAAAAAAAGGAGATATTGTAAAAATTTCTGATGAAATAAATATTAAAATATTTTTTCCTGGAAAATTTCTTGATTTAAACAAATTAAAATCAAATTCAGGCTCTATGGTTTTGCAGGTAGACATTGAAGGAATAAAAATTTTAATAACAGGAGATTTGCCAGCTAAATTTGAAAGAGTTTTAGTAGATAAATATGGGGAAAAATTAAAGTCTGATATTTTAGTGGCTGGACATCACGGCTCAAAAACTTCTTCAGATAAAGTTTTTTTAGAAACAGTTAGTCCAAAGTATTTTATTATTTCTTCAGGCAAGGATAATTCTTACGGCCACCCAAACATCGAGGTTATTGAAAATGCTCAAGAATTAAATTTAAAAATTTTAAGGACAGATATTTTAGGAAGTATAAATTTTAAAATAGTAAAAGGTCAGTTGTTTTTGAATTAAAAATTGTAGAACAATGTGATTAAATTAAAGTTTGAATATGGAAGTTTTTTTTTGACAAAATATTATGAATTTTTTGTTATTTTTTATTTGTATTTTATGTTTGTAGTGTTGTGTCTGTGTCATTCCAGAAGCGAAGCTATTTGGAATCCAGGATTGAAGTTGCAAAGCATCTAATTAATCACAAAATCCTTTGTACAGAATACTTTTCTTAAATTTAATTGTTCTCTGCCTTAAAAACTGGATTCCAAATAGCTTCGCTTCTGGAATGACACAGATGCAAAGGAATGATACAAACACAAATATAAACACAAACACAAATCGGCACAAATCAGCATTATTTTAAAAGCCGATTGTTCCTGGTCTAGAGTTGAATCCAAGGGCAAACACATAACGAATAACATTTTATGTTAAAATAGAAAAATGTTTAAAAAGAGATTTAATAAATTAAACAAAGGAATTTTATATACAACATTATTTTTAGTAGTATTTGGTTTGTTTATTTTTTTTTCCGCATCTCTTTCTAGTGTAAAAGATATGGATTTTTTTATTCCTGTTTTTTTTAAACAACTTATAGCGGTGACTATTGGACTTGCGGTAATGTTTTATATTGCAAATTCTAAAAAAATTACAGGATTATGACTTCGTACCTATTCAGCATATATGTTTATTGCAGCTTTAACTATTCAGTTATTGGTAGTAATCCCGGGGACCAGTTTGGAATTAAAAGGAGCTAAGCGTTGAGCAGATTTAGGAATTGTATCAATTCAGCCGTCAGAAATTTTTAAATATTTTTTTATTATTTTTTTTGTAGCCATCGTAACAACATTGGGAATAAAATTAAGAAAATTTAAAACCTTTGCTATACTATCTTTAGTTTTATTAGTTCCGTTGTCAGCATTTTTTTTCTATATTCGTGATTTGGGAACACTATTAGGTATTTTATTTTCCGTAGCAGTAGTGTTCTTAATTTCAAAAGCTCACTACAGATACGTCATAATTCCAGCCATTGCAGGATTTGTTATTTTATTGCCCTTGCTTTATTTTTTCGTGCCTTATGTAAATGAAAGACTAGAGGTTTACATTAATCCAGAGAATGTTGATTTGCAGGATAGTCACTACCAACTTAATCAAATGAAAATCACCATAGGATCTGGAGAAATTACAGGCAGAGGTTTTGGTTCTTCATTGCAAAAGTTTTCAGGTTTATTGCCGGAACCATTGGGGGATAGTATTTTTCCAGTTTATTCAGAAGAATTTGGTTTTGTTGGTTCAGTATTTTTAATTTTATTATTTTTAATACTTTTATTTTTTATTTTATATTCAGCAAAAGGTCTTAAAAATAATTTTGAAATAATGGTTGTAGCGGGGCTTGGTATTTTGATAGTATTTCCAGCTTTTTATAATATTGCTGCATCTCTGGGAATTGTTCCTCTTTCGGGAATGCCAATTACATTTATTTCAAAAGGAGGTACGGCAATTTTTGCGGCACTATTAACAATGGGAATTATTTTAAATATTACAAGAAAAAAGAGGTAATATTATACCTTTTGTTTGTGTCATCCAGCACCACTTTTTTAATACAGAAATAGCGAAGCTATTTCTGTATTAAAAAAAGTGGTGCTGGATGACACAGACACAGACTATAGACACAAGCAAAATATATAATAAAAAATTTATAATATTTTGTTAAAAAAGAAAAAACTTACAGGTTGAAACTTTAATCTAAAGTTTCAACATAATTACTTTTTAGAAAATACTATTATTTTTCTTTAAAATATTTTAATGTTTCTTTTTGATATAAAGAATGCTCATCAACATTTTGTAAAGCGTGTGAAATAGAATAAATAATATCTTTATTTTCTTTTTCTAGTTCTTTGATTAAAATTTTTGCTTTTTCTCGTGCAACAGGAGCTTTTCCAAAACAAATTCCAGGACAAAGTTCATTTCCGATAACATTAAAATTATTTTTTCTTGAAAATTTTGCTAATTGTTTTTCTCTAACAAAACACAAAGGCCTAATAATAATTTGATTATGTTTGTTGGTGTATATTGGTGCTAAGGAGCGAATTCTTCCATTATTGAAAATTCCCATAAGCAAAGATTCTGCAGCATCGTCCAGATGATGACCTAAGGCAATTTTATTAAAATTATTTTCACGAGCATATTGAGTTAAATGTCCCCGTCTCATTCTTGAAAAAAATGAGCATTTTGAGGAGTCTGGGTTTATTTTTTCTTTTCCTAATTGAAAAATATTTGTATCAAATATTTCAGCAGGAATGTCATATTTTTTAAGTTGATTTATTTGTTTTTGATAATTTTCAGCCTGACCCATTCCGTAAGAAATAGTTAGAGCAGAAAAAGTAAATTTTTTTTGTCCTGTTAGCTGATAATATTTTAATAATAAAGCTAGAGCAGTAGAATCTTTTCCACCAGAAAAAGCGAGCAATATATTGTCACCATCTTCTATCATTTCATAATGATAAATTCCTTTTTTAAAATCTCGTAAAAGGTGTTTATGAAATGTTAATTCTTTTAATAATTCCTTTTTCCGCATTTTTGTATTGTAGCATTTATTTTTTTATCTCATCAGTGATACAATAGGGTTATGTTTAATAATACAATAAAAGGTGAAAAGTATTTTATTTTTAATATAAATTCAGCGGCGGTATTGGGAGCT
>CAZDWR010000047.1:2267-4147 GCA_964509275.1 uncultured Candidatus Saccharibacteria bacterium | reverse complement strand
AACACGAGAGCACAGCCGAGTCGTGTTTAACCAGCTCTCGTTTCAACAAAATTATGGAAAATAAATTAAAAATAGATTTTGAAATTCCAGAAGAAGTGTCTTATATAATAGACAAATTAGAAAAAGGAGGTTTTGAGGCTTGGCTTGTTGGTGGATGTGTTAGAGATTTATTTTTAAACATTCCTCCAAAAGATTGAGATATAACAACCAATGCAAAACCAGATAAAATTCAAGAAATTTTTGAACATACTTTTTACGAAAATGATTTTGGAACTGTTGGAGTAGTAAACGACCAATCTTCTGAAAAAATAATCTTTTTAGAAAAAGAACTTGCTTTATTGAATAATAAAAAAAAAGAATTAAAAAAAACTCTTGATAAAATTACTGATGAAAATTATCAAAATTCTTTTAATACACTTAAAAATAAAATAGAGGAAAAAAAAAATGAAATAAAAGAAAATGAAATTTTAAAAGTAATTGAAGTTACTCCCTACAGAACAGAAAGCATTTATTCTGACAACAGACATCCAGACAAAATATTATTTTCAGAAAATTTAGAAGATGATTTAAAAAGGAGAGATTTTTCGATGAACGCAATTTGTTACAATCCAAAAACTAAAGAAGTTATAGATATATTTTTCGGAATTTCCGATTTACAAAAAAAACAAATTAAATCAATTGGAAATCCAGATGAAAGATTCAAAGAAGATGCTTTAAGAATTTTACGAGCAATTCGTTTTTCAGCTCAACTAAATTTTTCTTTAGAATCAGAAACTTCTAAGTCAATTAAAAAAAACAAAAGACTTTTAAAAAATATTTCAAATGAAAGAATAAGAGATGAATTCATAAAAATACTTTTAACAAATAATCCTGTAAATGCTTTTTTCCTAGCCAGAGACTTAGAAGTCCTTAAATATATTTCTGAAGATTTGGAAAGAGGGATCGGAGTGGAACAAAATGGTGCACACAAGTACGATGTATTTGAACATCTTTTGAGAACCACGCAACATTCAGCCGACAGAAAATGATCTTTAGATGTTCGACTAGCTTCCCTCTTTCATGATATTTCAAAACCAGAAACCCGTCGTTGAAGTAAGGAAAAAAATAATTGAACTTTTTATGGACACGAAGTAGTTGGAGCCAGAGTGACTAAAAAAAATTTAGAAAGATTAAAATTTGATAAAAAAACTGTAGAAAAAATTACAACCTTAGTCCGATGACATATGTTTTTTTCAGATCCAGATAAAATTACCTTATCCGCAGTAAGAAGAATTATTAGAAATGTTGGAGAAGAAAATTTATGAGATTTAATAAGATTAAGAATTTCTGACAGAATTGGAATGGGCAGACCAAAAGAAAAACCATACAGACTAAGACAATATTTGTCAATGATTGATGAAGCTATGCGAAGTCCAATTTCGGTTAAAGATTTAAAAGTTAACGGAGATATTTTTATTAAAGAACTAGGAATGAAACCAGGGAAAAAAATAGGATTAATTTTAAATGCATTAATGGCGATAACTCTTGATACTCCTGAAAATAACAACTACGTTTTTTTAATTAAAAGATCAAAAGAATACATGAAACTTTCCGATAAGGAATTATTAGATTTATCACAGAAAGGAAAGAAACTAATTCACATTGAAGAATTAAAAGAATTAAAAAAAATACATAGAAAACACAAAGTTAAGTAAATATTTTATCTCCTGAATACCATGAATACCATTTTGGCATAATGTTTCACGTGAAACATTTTGAGTGAATAACATTGTGAATACCATTTTGGCATAATGTTTCACGTGAAACATTTTGAGTGAATAACATTATGAATACCATTTTGGCATAATGTTTCACGTGAAACATTTTGAGTGAATAACATT
>CAZDWR010000047.1:0-2167 GCA_964509275.1 uncultured Candidatus Saccharibacteria bacterium | reverse complement strand
GTGAATACCATTTTGGCATAATGTTTCACGTGAAACATTTTGAGTGAATAACATTGTGAATACCATTTTGGCATAATGTTTCACGTGAAACATTTTGAGTGAATAACATTGTGAATACCATTTTGGCATAATGTTTCACGTGAAACATTTTGAGTGAATAACATTGTGAATACCATTTTGTCCAAATGGTATTCATGGTATTCACGATATTATTTACAAAATAAAACTCTAAAAATATTAATTTTATTTAAAGTAATAAAAAAACACATTTCTTTAAAATATGTTTTTTTTATAATTATTATTTATTTTTTCCAGAGCTGCCAGACTAGGATTCGAACCTAGATACCTGGTACCAGAAACCAGAGTCCTGCCGTTAGACGATCTGGCAGCTCTAAAAAAAATAATTTTTTTAGCTTTATACCATCTTTTTATAAGATACTATAAAAATTATTTTATCAAATTATTTTTTAATAACAAGCTAAAATCTGAAGATATCATTCTTGTTAATAATTTTTTAAGACTTAGGCTTGTGCTTGTACCTGTGTCCTTCCATAAGCGAAGATGTCTAGAATCCAGGATTGAAAACATAAAGTAAATATGTTTAAGAAAAATATTTTGTACAAAAAATTTTATGGAAAATTAGACGGTTTTTAACTTTAATTCTAGATTCCAGACAACTTCGCTTCTAGAAAAAAACAGACAAAATGATTTAGATACAGGAGGGACACAATGATACAGACAGCAATACAAGAACAAAGACAATTAAAAAATATAATATTTTGTTAAAAAAACTTCTATATTCAAAATTTAATCTAACAAGATTAAAAAACAATATAACATGTTGCAATAAATTAAAAAAAAATCTGTACTGCATTATAAAACGTACTGATTTACAAATTTGAGAAGTGTAGCGAGAACATTAGGTATAGGGTAGTGCCTATGTTACAATAGCTAGATGATAATTTTAAAAAACATTAGCCGTAATCATTACATTCTTTTGACAACACTAATTTTGGGTGTGTTGTTTGTGTCTGCTTCGTCGGGAGGATATCAAGTTGAACAAAATATAGAAGCACGTGAGCTACCAATGTATATGTTACAGAGTTCAAATAAAAAAACATACAGGCATATATCAGGAACAGTGGTTCCTTTACAAAAATCTATTATTCGTTCTGAAGTATCTGGAACGGTATCTAGAGTATTCGCATCAGAGGGAGACAATGTCTCTGCTCATCAAACAATTATTATAGTAAATTCAGATAGAGAACGGGCAATGTTTAATAGTATGAAAAAACAGTTTGCGTCATTGGAGATAGTATTTAACTCCCGAAAGAATATTGAAAATTATGCTTTAAGCATTTTAGATGATTCAATTGACATTGTAAATATTAAGGAAAAGACAGCACAATTACAACAAACAAATGTAAAAGACAAATATGTAGTGATGGAGAAAGAGTCTGAATCCAGAGAGGAAGAATTATCTAAGTCCTTGAGTGGACTGAGAGCTAAAAAAAGAGCGGACATAACTGCCATTTATTCACAATCGTACAATACTGTTACTTCAACGCACTCTTCTGTGTCAAGTGCTTTGAATTTTGTAAATAATGTTTTAGATATGCCCGGATATGATGTTAATTATGATTTTGAAACTATACTGGGGAATAATCACCCAGGAAGCAAGGCAGCTGCTATTTCACAATTATCAGACAGTTCTGGTTTATACAACCAATTTAACTCTACACAACAGTCTATTTATAGGCACAGGGATTCCCTTTCAAATTCTGAGTGGGACACTATATTAAATCGAGCAGACTATATGGCTAAATCAAAACTAGAGACATTGCGATTGGTTAAAAAAGCACTGGATGCAACAGATGGTGCAACTTCTACAGACCTACCTTTGGCAATATCTTCCATTACCAAGCATCAGTCCTCTATATTATCTTCACAAAAAGGAGTTGAGTCTATTTTATCAGAAATCAAACGAGTTTCCAGCTTCTATGATGCAAAAATAGCTACTGCCAGAGAGTCAAGGATTACCGCATCTTTGCAGAGAAATACATTAAATAATTTAGAGAAAATTGAAAAAACTCGTATAGATGGAGAATTAAATATTTTGGAAAAACAAGAATTACAAGCGCAAGACTTATATTCTTCAGGAAAATAC
>CAZDWR010000046.1:0-4164 GCA_964509275.1 uncultured Candidatus Saccharibacteria bacterium | reverse complement strand
CCGAGATGACACAACGTGTTTGTGTTTGTATCTGTGTTTGTGTCAGGGCGTCTGCGTCATTCCAGAAACGAAGTTATCTGGAATCCAGAATTAAAACCACAAATCATCTAAATTTTCACAAAATTATTTTTAAAAAATGTTATAATATACATTAATAAAATTAATAATTTAAAAAGATAATATAATGAACGAAGAAAATAAAAATTTTGAAGAAACAATAAAACCAGAAATTATAAATGGTGAAAAAATAATTAAATCTCCTATAGTTTCAACTATGCAGAAGTCTTTTATTGATTACGCGATGTATGTTATTACAGATAGAGCCTTACCAGATATTAGAGATGGAATGAAGCCAGTGCACAGAAGAATTATTTATGCTATGCATAAAAATGGATTATATCACACAGCAAAATTCCAAAAATCTGCTCGTGTAGTTGGAGATGTTATTGGTAAATATCATCCGCATGGTGATGTTGCAGTTTATATGACTATGGTTGGAATGGCTCAAGATTTTACTTACAGATATCCTTTTATCATAGGTCAGGGAAACTTTGGTTCTGTTGATGGAGATTCCCCAGCGGCTCAAAGATATACGGAAGCAAAAATGTCAAAAATTTCATCGGCTGTTTTGGCAGATATTAACAAAGAAACAGTTAATTTTATTCCTAACTATGATGGTGTGGAAACTGAACCTACAGTGATGCCTACTCGCGTTCCAGGATTATTATTAAATGGAACTTTAGGTATTGCGGTGGGAATGTCTTCAAATATACCGCCACATAATTTAGGTGAAGTTATAGGAGCTACAAATGAATTATTGGATAATCCAGAAGCCACAATAAAAGATTTGATGGAGTTTATTAAAGGACCAGATTTTCCATTAGGTGGAATTATTTTTAATAAAAAAGATATTAGAACAGCTTATGAAACAGGCAGGGGGGGAGTTTTAGCTAGAGGAGTTGCTGAAATTGAAGAGGGAGAAAAAGGTAATAGTAGAATTATTATTAGTTCTATACCTTTTCGTGTTAATAAATCAGTTTTAGTAGATAAAATAGCAACTTTATTTAGAGATAAAAAATTGGTAGGTTTAAAGGACTTGAGAGATGAATCAACAAAAGATATTAGAGTTGTTATTGACCTTAAGAGAGGAGCTTTTGCTCAAAAAGTTTTAAATACAATTTATAAAAATACTCAATTAGAAGAAAAATTTAATTTTAATATGGTGGCATTGGTTGCAAGAACTCCAAGAGTATTAAATTTAAAAGATATTTTAGAAGAATTTATTAAACATAGAAAAGAAGTTGTAACCAGAGCCACAGAGTTTGATTTAAGAAAAGCTGAAGCTAGAGCTCATATTTTAGAAGGTTTGAAAAAAGCTTTAAATAATATTGATGAAGTTATTAAAATAATTAAACAATCAAACGATGTTCCGACAGCTTCTTTAAATTTGATTAAAAAATTTAAATTTTCAGAAATTCAAGCCAAAGCCATTCTTGAAATGAGATTGCAAAAACTTGCCAATCTTGAAAGACAAAAAATTGAAGATGAATTAAAAGAATTAATGATTCTTATAAAAGATTTGAAAGATATTTTATCAAATCCACATAGAATTACTTCTATTATTAAAGAACAACTTGCAGAAGTTTTAGAAAAGTATGGAGATGAAAGAAGAACAAAAATAGTAGCTACTGGTGCGGGAGATTTTAAGGTAGAAGATTTGATTCCTGATGAAGAATCTACTTTAGTTTTAACTAAAGATGGTTATTTAAAGAGAACAAATCCAAGTGAATTTAAATCTCAAAGAAGAGGTGGAAAGGGAGTTTCTGGAATGGACTCTAAAGACGATGATGTTATTTCAGAATTTATTACTGCTTCAACTCATTCTGATATTTTATTTTTTTCTACGAAGGGGAAGGTTTACAGAACAAAAATGTACGAATTACCCGAGGGAAAGAGAACTACAAAAGGTAAATTTATTGCTAACTTCTTACCATTAGAAGACGGAGAAGAAATTAGTTCTGTTGTGGCACTGGCAAAAAGTCAAAAAGAATCTGCCGACTCTTTATTGTTAGCAACAAAAAATGGTACTGTAAAAAAATCATCAGCCAAAGATTTTTTTGAAGTACGAAGTAGTGGATTAATTGCTATTAAACTAAAAACAGATGATGAATTGATAGATGCTAGATTTATTTCAGAGAAAGATAATGTTATTTTAGCAACAAAAAAAGGAAAGGCTATACATTTTAAATCAAATGATTTAAGGCAAATGGGGAGAGTTTCAAGTGGAGTGCGTGGAATAAGACTTTCAAATGTAGATGAAATAATTTCTATGTCAATTGTTCCAATTGAAAAAGAAGAAACTGCAACAATAATGGTTTTAACAAAAAATGGATACGGAAAAAAAACACCAGTAAAAGATTTTAAAATTCAAAATCGTGGAGGCAGTGGAATTAAAGTTGTAAAAATAACAGAAAAAACTGGAGATTTAGTTGGGGCAAAAGTTATTTTTGATGAACATGAAGAAGTTATTGCGATGTCCGAAAATTCTCAAGTAATCAGAACCTCTATGGAGTCGGTGCCTATTTTAGGAAGAGATACACAGGGAGTTAGAATAATGAAATTAAATGATGGAGATGCCGTTTCTTCTTTTGTAAGATTTTAATTTAGACTTGTATCATTTTGTCTGTGTCAGTGTCATTGCGTCTGTGTCATTCCAGAAGCGCAAGCTATCTGGAATCCAGGATTAGGGTTGCAAAATATGTAATTAATCACAAAATTTTTTGTACAAAATATTTTATTAAATTTACTCGCTAGTGTTTTAAAACCTGGATTCCAGATAGCTTCGCTTCTGGAAAGACACAAACACAGACATAAAACTTTCTCTCTTGGAATTAGCGCTCTTTTTTAAATTTGATATAATTAGTTTAATGACAGAACAATTTTCTATAAAAACAATGGATTTTGAAGGGCCTTTTGACTTATTATTAGAATTAATTCAAAACAAAAAACTTTCAGTTAACGATGTTTCCTTATCTTCAATTACTGATGATTATATTTCTTATGTAAAAGACAATGAATTAAATTTAAGTGATGCAAGTTATTTTGTGTGAACTGCAGCAACTTTATTATTAATAAAATCAAAATCACTATTGCCAAAAATATCTTTGGGAAAAGATGAAGAGGATGATATTAGCGAGCTTAAAACTAAGTTAAGGTTTTTAAAAGAAATAAAGGAAGTGGCTATAACTGTTAAAGAAAATTTTGGTAAAAATATTTTATTTACAAAAATTTATAAAAGAAAAGTTGTGATAAAATTTAGGCCTGATGATTCTATAACATTAAAAAATATATTAATATCCCTTGATAATCTGGTGGTTCGTTCACCAGAAATTAATAAACTCCCAGAAGTTTCTGTACAAAAACAAAAAACTTTAAAAGAAGTTATTGAAGAAGTAACAGAAAAAATAAATAAATTTTTGAAAATAAATTTTTCAGAACTGCATTTAAAAGGAGATAAAAAAGAAATTTCTATTTCTTTTTTGGCAGTTCTTGAGCTTTTTAGAAATGGAAAAATTGATTTAAAACAAGAAGAAAATTTTGAGAATATTATTATTGAAAAAAAATATTAATAATGATATAATTTTTTGTATATTAGATTTTTATTATTAATAATCAATAAAAAATTCTTTAATATAATTAAAAAATAATTAAAAAATATGATAAAAAAAAATATTATTGTTAGCTTGGTCGTTGTGGGATTTATTTTTTCACACAATACAATAAATGCACAAGTTCCAGAACCAGTAACTTTACCAAATGCTGGACTTACACCAAATAGTCCATTTTACTTTCTTGAAAGGGCTACAGAAGCTATCGGAGAATTTCTAACTTTTAACACAGAATCAAAAGCGAAACTTCAAGCTGAAAGAGCATTAGAACGCATTTCAGAAATAGAAAAGATGTTAAGTGATAGTGAAAAAAATATTAATGAAAGAGATTTAAGGGTTGCAATGAATAAATTAGAGTCTAATATTGTTAAAGCAGCAGAAATTATTCAAAATAAACAAGAAAAAGGGGAAGATGTTTCTCTTCTTGCCAAGAAATTGGATACTGATTTTGAAATAAGAGAAAGATTGCTCGATATGGTTTTTGAAGAAAAAGAAA
>CAZDWR010000045.1:0-4285 GCA_964509275.1 uncultured Candidatus Saccharibacteria bacterium | reverse complement strand
ATAAAACCTGGATTCCGGGTAACTGCGTTCCCGGAATGACACAGACAAAAGTAGTATTGTTTTTAAAATTTGATTGTTCTCAGTTCAGAGTTTAATCCAAGGATTTCAACTTGAATTAAAGCTTGAGCTTAAAAATTTTTAAGTTTAATTTTTTTAATAAAATATCAGCTACTCTTAATAATTTTTACCGTCCATTGCTCTTAAAACTAAAATTCTTTGATCTATTGGTGGGTGAGTTGAAAAAATTCTTTCTAAAAAATCTAAACTGGTTTTTTTATGTTCAGCAAAAGGACTTGAAATAAACATATGCGCCGTTGCCGTGGATACTTTTTCCATAGCCCTTCCTTGATTACGAATTTTTTCAAGAGCGGAAGCTAAGCCTTCAGGATATCTAGTTAAATGAACCGCTGATGCATCTGCTAGATATTCTCTTTTTCTAGATATAGCTAATTGTATTATTTTAGCTATTACTGGAGCTAAAATAGCAAAAATAATTCCAATAATTAAAAAAATCATATGTGCCTTGCTGTCTCCACCTCTTTTTCTAAACGCTCCTCTTATAAATAAATCAGCTATAATTGCAACTGTTCCCACAAGTGTTACCACAACAGTCATAATTAAAATATCTCTGTTTTTTATATGTGCCATTTCATGAGCAATAACTCCTTCTAGTTCATTTTTATTAAGGTTTTCCAAAAGACCTCTAGAAATTGCTATGGCAGAATGTTTTGGACCTCTTCCTGTAGCAAAAGCATTCATTGCAGAATCTTCAATTATGTATGCTTTTGGTGTTTGAATTCCCGCAGTTATTGCCATATTTTCAACAGCCCTAATTACTCTAGTTCCGTTTTCTGTCTTTCTATTTGCTTCTTTTGCACCAGTTATTGATAGTGCTACTTTATCAGAAAAGAAAAAAGAAAATCAATTTAATATTATAGATATAGCTATGGCAATATAAAAAATAATAGGATTACCAAAATAATAAGAAAACCCTCAGCCAATAACCACAAATAGTATAAAAAATCCGCCCATAAGCATTCATGTTTTTCTAATATTTATCTGTGACTGTTTATATGTTGTTATTGTTTTCATATTTTTAATTTATTTTCAAATATTCTTCCACTGAATTTGAAATTTTTTCCATATCAGAAAACCTGGTATTTTTTCCTGAATTAAGCACAACTATTAAAATTTTATGATTTAAAATTTCCACAATCATAACAATGCTTCCACCAGATTTTCTCGTAAATCCCGTTTTTGAAAAAAGAACCTTGTGGGGGTATTTTTTAATTTTACTTTCCAGACAAATGTCTTTATCATTTTCTGAAAATTTTATACATTTTTCCTCTTCAAATAATAATTTATTAGTGTTTTTAGCATTATGACAAAAAATATTTGAACAAATATTTAACCTATTAATAGAAAAATCTGATGACAATTTAGGATATTTTTTATAAAAATGTTCTACTAATCTTGCAATATTTTCCGCGCTTGAATATGAGCCTAAAATATTATCACTAACATCTAGTCCTGATTCTGAAAAAAATAATGTTGAATTTAACTCTAAATTACTAGCTAGATGATTCATATACTCTATAAAATATTCTCTACCCGTAGAATTAGTTAGAGCAGAAGATGCATCATTTGATGAAGTTACCATCATAAGCTTTACTAAATCTCTTCCGATAAATCTCTCTCCTCAACTTAAACCATCATTACCCAACTTTCTTAAATTTTTTTTTAAAATAACAACTTCATCATTATTATTTAAATTATCCTTAGTATTCAAATTTTCCAAATATGTGTAAGCAGTTGCAATTTTTGTTAATGAGGCAATACCAAATATTTTTTTTTCATTTTTTGAAAATATTTTTTTTCCACTTTCCAAATCAATGGCCAAAAAAGATTCTCCGTCTACCGTAGATTTTAAATTATCTGAAATGTTTATTTTTTGCAAAATAACTTTTTCTTGAGCTTTTGCTTTTGATAAATAAGATTTTTCTATTTTTTGTATAACTTCTTTTTTTTCCAGCATACTAAAATTACTCATTAATAAAAGAATGGTTATAGTTATCAAAAATCCTAAAAATATAAATATAAAATATATAATTCATCTTTTTTTTCCTTGGAAATAATTAGTCATAAATCTATAATTTTAATTTTTAACAAAAACTTCTTCTTTCTGTTTATCTATTTCATTAAGTTTTTCTACAACCTTTTTATAACCTGGTAAATCTTTTTTGTCTTCTACTCCCAAATATCTCATCAAATCAAAAGTTTCAGAATAAACAGTTTTACCAGCAATAATTTTTCTTTCTACTAAGCCACGAATTAACAAATTTCTTAAAATATAAGATGAATTTACGCCACGAATTTGATCAAGTTCTGATTTTGCTATTGGGCCACTATATAAAACAATTGATAATGTTTCCAGGGCAGAAGGTGATAATTCTCCCAAATTTTCTTCTCCTTTTATTTGAGAAATAAATTCTGAATAATCTTTTTTTACCACAAGTAAAAATTTCTGATCACTTTTTAAGATTCCTATGGCCGAATTTGAAAGTCTATTTTCTAAAATATTCACAGCTTCTAAAATTTTACTTTTCTTTTCTGCTAAAATTTTTACAAGAAAATTAATATTTACTTCTTCTCCTTTATAAAATAAAATAGCTTCTATTTTTTGGTCTAAACTTATTTCTTTTTTATGAGAAAGATTATTTAAATTTAATAAATTCTTATCACTATTTTCTTTATTCTCTTCCTGATTATTTTGTTTATTTTTCCTTATTGTAAACATTTTATGACTTTTTTAAGTAGATTTATTGTAACATTTTTTATTTTTTTTTGTGCCTGTGTCATTCCAGAAGCGAAGCTATCTGGAATCCAGGTTTTGAGGCAGAAAACGTGCAAATTTAATAAAGTATTTTTTAAGAAGAATTTTATAATTAATTACACTATTCATAATATAAATCCTGGATTCCAGATAACTTCGCTTCTGGAGTGACACAGAGACACGACACAATAACACAAACAAAAATTGATTCCGAGATGACACACACATATAATCTAAAAAAATCAAAATATTTTTATTTTTTTTTCAGTTCTAGAAAATTTCATTCTTCAAATTTTATTACCTTCTTTTGTTTTCATATCTTCTCAATAAGATGTAATGTTTCAAATGGGTTTATTAAATTTTTTAATTTTAAAAAATCCATTTTTTTTTATAATTTTTTCTGTTCATTTAAAAAGTTTTTTTTGGTCTGTTTGAAAAATAATCTCTGTTTTTAAAGGCAATCATTGTTTTAAATTATTTAAAAATTCTTCTGTTATTACTCTTCTTTTATGATGTTTCTTTTTAAATCAAGGGTCTGGAAAATTTATAAATATTTTTTCAATTTCTACCCCCTTTTTAATTGATTTTTTTAAAATATTTTCTAAATTTTTTCCAGCATCTCCTCCGAAAATTTTTACATTTTCTTTTCCTAAAAATAATTGTTCTAAAAATTCTAAATAAGGTTTTCTTATTTCAAAAAAAATAAAATTTTTATATAATTTTTCCTGTTCAAAATAATCTATAATTTTTACTCCAAACTCTCCCCTGTAAGAACCTATGTCAATAATTATTGGATTATTATTAGGAAAATATGAAAAAAAAACATCTTCAGTATGAGAAAGTGGATTTACATGATTCCTTATTCTTTTTGGTTTTTTCATTTTATTTTTAAGAAATTATTTTTGTATATAAATTTAATAATTTCTTTTTATGAGAATTGTCAATTTGATATTTTTTATTTTTTAAAATATACCCTCCAATTATATTTTTATTTTCTATCACTTCCATTTGTTCAAGGTCAAAATCACTAGAAAACTCTTTAATTTCATCGTAATGCTTTTCTAAAAACTTTTTATCTTTTAATACTAAAATTGATTTTTGATTATTTTTATTTTCCAACAATATTTTTTCTACTTCTAAAAAAATTTTAGGTAAAAACTTTATATTATTTTTTTGTTTTAATATTTCTAAAAAGTTTTTAAAAAATAATTCAAAATCTTCTTTATTTTTTTCATTTTCTGCACCAACTAAAACTTTTGCGTATTTTTTATAATTCATTTTAATATTATAACATAACGGAGTGAGAGTTTAAAAAAAAATGGATATGTTGTTACGCTTTTTAAGAACAACACTATTATTCTTTGTAATAACAGGTTTTTTATTAAAAAAAACTTTTAAAAAATTTTAGTGTTTTTTAACGAAGTGTGTACTTAAAAAATTAATACAAAAAAA
>CAZDWR010000044.1:0-4469 GCA_964509275.1 uncultured Candidatus Saccharibacteria bacterium | reverse complement strand
TTTGTGTTTGTGTTTGTGTCATTCCAGAAGCGAAGCTATCTGGAATCCAGGTTTTTAGGCAGAGAACATACAATACCCGATGGGGGCTCGGGCACAAGATTTAATAAAGTATTTTGTACAAAGAATTTTCTAAATATTTAAACGGCTTACATCTTCAATTCTGGATCCCAGATCAGATAGCTTCGCTTCTGGAATGACGCAGACACAAATACAAATCAGTATTATTTTAAAATTTGATTGTTTTCCTGTCTGTAGTGCTGACACAGGCGGGCAGGATCAAGCTTTAATTTAAGAAGTTTGTAGAATAATCACTTCATTTTTGTTATTATATAAATATATGGAAGATTTTATAATAACATTCATAGATCCCTCTAATCAAATATATCAGTTACTTATAGCTCTATTTCTTGGAACTTTTGTAGGATTAAGAAAAGAAATGATATTCCAAAAAGAAAAAACTGAAGGAATTATGGGATTACGAACTGTTTCCACTTTTGTACTTCTTGGAACCATTTCTACTTTTTTTAATGATTTTCCTTATTTACCTGTAATTATTTTTGTCGGACTTTTTGTTTTTCTTATTATTGCTTACTCTAATGGTGTTTTTAATCTTAAAAAAATTGGTCTAACTTCTGAAATGTCTATTCTAATAATGTTTTTAGTTGGTGTGCTTGTGGGAAATGAAGAAATATTATTGGCTGTAGTATTAAGTGTTATAACAGGAATACTTATTGCTTATAAAAAAACACTTCATTCTTTTGCTAAAAACTTTTCCATTGACGAATGGTCAGGATCTTTGCAATTATTAATTATCACTGCCATAGTCTTGCCTTTTCTGCCTAGAGAACCCATTGACCCTTTCGGAATAATTATTCCTTTTAACATATGACTTCTTGTAATCTTTATGTCTGCCATTGGATTTATTGGATATTTTTTTGATAAATATTTTTCAAATAAAAAATCTCTTTTCATCACTTCTTTTTTTGGTTCTATTGTTTCCAGTACCGTAGTCACCACTTCCTTAGCCATAAAAAGCAAGAAATATAAAAATTTAAATATTCTTTCTTTTGGAATGATGCTTTCTATAGCTGTTATGCAATTTCGTGTTGTTGGATTAGTTTTAATACTTTCAAAAGAATTCTATCTTAATTTTATAATTCCAGCTTTGATTATGGGAATATCTTCTCTTTTGTTTGCTTTTTATTTTTACAAAAAAACAAATAGCACCAAAAAAGAGCACAGTGATATTGTTAGTGAAATAAAAATAAAAAGTCCTTTTGAAATAATTCCATCTTTAAAATTTGCTGCCCTTTTTATAATAATTCTTTTTGCAATTTATTTTGGAGAAAAATATTTTGGATACTTGGGAGCTTACGTTGTGGCATTCATTGGTTCTTTTACAGATGTTGATGCTGTTATTCTTTCTATTTTAGAATCATTTAGGCTTGCAGACTTAGACCCTAAATTTGTAGCCCAAATTATTCTTATTGCTATCACTGTAAATACTCTAGTTAAAATTTTATACACTTTTATTTTGGGTAGTCGTGAATTTTTTAAAAAAATTATTATTCCTATTTCTGTAGTAAGTCTTTCTGGTGTATTATTTTACCTTATAATTGCTTTTACTTAAAATTTTTAACTATTCATGTTTTAAGAAAATGACACTGATCAGTAAACAAAAAAACCTTTATTTTTTACTAAAGGTTTTTTAATTATTTTTTAAAATATTTTTATTCTTTTTCTTTTTTGTCTTCGTCATCTTTTTTTTCTGGAGTAGCTTCTTTTGATTCAGGTTCAGATGAATCTTTAGATTCTGTTTTTTCTTCCTCTTCCTTTTCTGCTTTTTTCTTTTTTTCTTTCTCTTCTTCTGCCTTTGCTTTTTCAGCTTCTATTTTTTTTTCATCAATAATAGGAGATTTTTTAGGCAAAACATTTCTTTTTTTCCCTTTAATAACTCCTTCTTTCACCAAAATATTGTGAACAGTATCTGTGGGAATTGCCCCGTTTGAAATTCATTTAACGATTTCTTCAGATTTTAAATTTGTAGTTTTTCTTATTGCATCATAATTACCAACAATGGCAACATGTTTATTAGATTTAGGACCAGTTCTTCTGTCTGTAATGACAACTCTGAATGATGGATCATGCTTTCTCCCCACTCTTTGTAATTTTATTCTTAACATATGAACGATATATTAACAAATATTACAAACAAAAACAAGTCTTGCTGTGCGAATAGACTATATTGTGACTGTGTTTTTGTTTGTGTCTGTGTCATTCCAAAAACTTGCTATTTGGAATTCAGGTTTTCAGACAGAGAACATAAAAATTTATTAAAATATTTTTTAAAAATAATTTTTTAAAGATTTAATGTTTAATAACTTTAATCCTGGATTCCAGATAACTTCGTTTCTGGAATGACACAGCCACAAAGGAATGGCACGGAAAGAAAAAACTGCTCCTAAGATACCACGCGGATAAAAAACTACCCCGATTTCATCATTTTCAAAAATACAGATTGTGGAATATCCACTTTCCCCTGTTCCCTTGCTTTTTTTTTACCTTTTTTTTGCTTTTCTAGAAGTTTCATTTTTCTAGTAATATCACCACCATACAACTTTCCAGTAACGTCTTTCCTATAAGCCTTTACTGTTTTTGAAGAAAGAATTCTTCCATTATATTTTGCCTGAATTTTCATGACAAAATTTTGTCTTGGCAAAACAGAGTGCAACTTATCTACTGCAGATTCCGCTTCTTCTTGCATTCTAGATTTTGAAATTACTCTTGAAAAAGCTGGAACAATCTCATCTGCCACTAAAATATCCATTCTAGCAACATCTGCTTGCCTGTAACCTGACATTTCATATGACAATGAAGCATAGCCTGAAGTTTCTGATTTAAGCTTATCAAAAAACCCTCTCATAAGTTCACGTAATGGAATTTCTGCTTTAATCTCCACCCTATCATCTCCAAAATCTATATTACTCATAACCTGTCCTTCGTGATGATAAAAAAGTTGCGAAATTACTCCCGAATAATCACCTGGAGAAATAATTTTCACAATTACTCATGGTTCCGTAGTACTTACTATATCACCACTATCAGGAAAAAATACTGGATTATAAATAATTTTTTCTTCTTCGTTTTTCAAAATTATTTTATAAATAATTGTCGGGTGAGTAATAATAATTTCTAAATTATGCTCTCTGCGTAATCTTTCAGTTACAATTTCAAGATGTAGCATTCCTAAAAAACCACATCTAAATCCTCTTCCTAGAGAGCCTGAAACCTCTTCTTCAAAGGTTAGAGAAGAATCAGATAATTTTAACTTTGAAAGAGCTGGTCTCAAAATTTCAAAATCATCTTGGCTTTCTGGATAAACTGATGCTCAAACCACAGGTTTTGGGTCTTCGTATCCAGGCAACTCAGGCAAGGGATTTTTGCTATTGACGATAGTATCTCCAACAGATGCCACACCAGGTTTTTTAATGCCCGTTACAATATATCCAATTTCTCCTGCTGAAAGTTTTTCTACAGACTTTCTGTCTGGTCTAAAAATTCCAACTTCTGTTGTTCTAAATTTCTCTCCACCAATTTTAAAAAGTAATTCTGAATTTTTACTGACCTCTCCATCTAAAACTCTAACAAAAATAATAATTCCTTTGTTTTGGTGGTAGGAAAAATCAAAAACCAAAGCTCTAAAATCTTTTGGATTTAAATATTCTTTTTTGGGAGATGGTATTTCTTTTACAATTTTTTCAAAAAGCTCTTCCACTCCTAAGCCAGTTTTTCCTGAAGTTTCTATAATATCATCCATTTCAACATTCAGTAAAATAGCAATTTCTTCTTTTACTTCCTCAATTCTGGCTATCGGGGAATCACATTTTGAAAGGACTGGAATTATTTTAATTCCTGCACTTTTTGCCATATCTAAAGTAGTTAATGTTTGTGCCTGAACTCCTTGAGTAGCATCTACCAAAAGAACTGCTCCTTCAACAGCTTGCATTGCCCTAGAAACCTCATAAGCAAAGTCAATATGTCCTGGAGTATCTATTAAATTAAAAATATATTTTTCTCCTTTCACAAAAACATCCATTTTAACTGGTTGCATTTTTATGGTAATTCCTCGTTCCTGCTCTAGCTCCATAGTATCCAAAACTTGATCGTGCATCTTTCTATTTTCAACAGTGTTAGTTTTTTCTATCATTCTATCTGAAAGGGTGGATTTTCCATGATCGATGTGAGCGATGATTGAAAAGTTTCTGATATTTTTTAAATTGCTTTCTGTCATTTTTGATATTTTATTGTATTATAACATAGTGAAGTGAGAGTTTATAAAATAAATCTGGCTGTGTTTTATTTATTTTATAAACCGAACGAGCGACTGTTATATCGAAGATATAACATAGCGAAACGAATGTTGCGTAAATATAGAGTTCCTCTCTATATTTATGGAACTGAGTGAGCGA
>CAZDWR010000043.1:0-4584 GCA_964509275.1 uncultured Candidatus Saccharibacteria bacterium | reverse complement strand
CTATCAAAATTATTATAAAATGATATAATATTAAAATATTTTTATAAAAACTATGTTTACTACTTTTTTTTACAATCCGATTTATAACCTTGTAATATTTCTTTCTAACTATGTTGTGGACATTGGAATTGTTATTATTTTAACTACTATAATCATTAAAGTTTTATTATTCCCTTTTTTTACTAAACAAATTAATAATCAAATCGCAACTAAAAAAGCAAAACCAGAGTTAGATGCTTTAATAAAAAAATATAAAGGAAAAAAATTAAGTCCAGAAGAAAACCAAGCAAAGGTAAAAGAAACTTTTGCTGTATATAAAAAATACAACATAAGACCTTTTTCAATGATTTTTTTGTTGTTATTGCAACTTCCAATCCTGTTCGCTCTTTACTGGATATTTTATAAAGGAGGCTTACCTGACGTAAAACTTGAAAATTTATATTCCTTTGTTTCCGTTCCAGAGAGAATAGACATGATGTTTTTAGGAATTTTTGATATGACAAAAGTCAGTATATTATTGGCAATAATAGCTGCGGGAACACAATTTTTACACTTATCTATCTCAATGCCTGATGTTAAGCTTTCAGACTTAAAAAATAAAACAGGAATTATGAAAGAAGACATGATGAATTCATTTCAAGTAAATATAAAATATGGACTGCCTGTTTTAGTTTTAATTATGCTTGCAACCATATTTAATTCTGCAATAGCTATTTATTGGATCACGTCAAATATTTTTATGGCAGCACAAGAATTTGTTGTAAGGGGTAAAAAATCAGAATTAAAAAATTTATCAGTAGAAGAAAAAATCACTAAAAAGAAAAATAAAAAAAAGAAAAAAGGCAATAACAGCAATAGATAGATTTTTTTAGAAAAAAGTTTCTGATAAATCTATTATATGATATTATTTTAGTATGAAAATATTAGCAATAGATCCTGGATATGAAAGATTGGGAATAGCAATTTTAGAAAAAGAAAGTACTAGAGATAAAGAAAAATATGTTTATTCTGAAACTTTTAAAACATCATCAAAACTACCTTTTACAGAAAGACTTTTTTTATTAGGCTCTAGAATAGAAGAAATTATTTCAAAATATAATCCAGATGTTCTTGTTATTGAAAAGCTTTTTTTTAACAATAATCAAAAAACAGCAACAAATGTATCTGAAACACGAGGGGCTATTATTTATTTATCTTTAAGAAATAAAATGGAAGTTTTTGAATACACTCCACTAGAAATTAAATTGGCAATAGCTGGGCATGGAAGGGCAGATAAAAAACAGGTTATTTTTATGACTAAAAAATTAATAAAAATTGATAAGGAAATAAAATACGATGATGAATACGATGCAATTGCTACAGGATTAACTTTTTTCGCCTATAATCAATCCAAAGCGAGAGTGGGTTAAATACGACCCGATTTTAAACACCCCGGGACCGTACCAAACGTATGCATAAATCTTCAAATAATTCGTACAGCTGGTACGGTTCCGGGGTGTTGAGAAACAATCAGAAATCTATGAGTGTGATATAATAAATATTATTATTTAAATAAACGATGACTGAAAAAGCAACATCCAATAAAAAAAAAATATGAAGATTAAGAGTTGTCTTGTTTATAAAACGTCTTTTTATAATTTCTGTTATTCTATTTTTAATAGCATCAGGAATGTTATTTTTTTGAATAGCTTCATTAAAAATTCCAGACATTAATCAAATAGAGTATTTAAAAATTGCTCAATCAACTAAAATTTACGACCGAACAGGTGAAATACTACTTTTTAATATTTATAAAGATAAAACTAGAACAGTTGTGCCGTTAAGTGAAATGTCAGAGCATATTATAAACGCCACAATTGCCGTTGAAGATAGAGATTTTTTTAATCATGACGGAATAAAAATAACTTCAATAATAAAAGCTGCCTTTGAAAACATTACAGGAGCAAGAACACATAAAAGAGGTGGTTCAACTATCACTCAACAAGTTATCAAAAATACTATTCTCACAAGAGAAAAAACATACACTAGAAAGATTAAGGAGGCAATTTTGGCATTTAAACTTGAAAGATTGTGAACTAAAGAGCAAATCTTAGAGTTGTATTTAAATGAAACTCCTTATGGAGGAACAATATATGGTGTTGAAGAGGCAGCTAGATTTTACTTTGGGAAAAGTGCTTCCGAGTTAACTATTTTAGAATCTGCATATTTGGCAGCAATGCCTCAGGCACCAACGACATATTCACCACATGGAAAAAATAGACATTTATTGGAAAATAGAAAAAATTTAATTTTAAAATTAATGTTAAATCAAGGGTTTATTACTTCTGCGGAGTACAAAGAAGCAAGAGAAAGTGAGGTTGAATTTCTTCTTAGAAATTCAAGAACAGGAATTAAAGCTCCACATTTTGTGATGTATGTTATAAAACAGCTTGAAGAAAAATATGGTAAAGAAGTTTTGAGAAACAAAGGTTTAAAAGTAATCACTAGCCTTAATTATGAATTACAAGAAAAATTAGAAGATATTGTAAAAGAAAAAGTTTTAGAGAAAAAAGACTTTTATGGAGTAGAAAACGCAGCGGTAGTTGTCATAGAAACAAAAACGGGGAATATCATTTCCATGGTTGGTTCAAAAGATTATTTTAATTTAGAAATAGACGGAAAAGTAAATTCAGCTCTTGCTAAAAGACAACCAGGTTCATCTTTTAAGCCTTATATTTATCTTACTGCTTTTAGGCAAGGATTCACCCCAGAAACAATTTTATGAGATGTAGATACGGAGTTTGCTCTTAAATGCGACCCAACAATGCCTAGAGAAGAAGCAAGGGAGATGAAAGAATGTTACCGTCCTAATAACTTTGATTCCCATAAAGGATATGGGCAATTTAGGGGTCCAATGAAATTAAAATCTGCCCTTCCAGAATCTATAAATATTCCATCAGTTAAGTTATTGTATTTGGTTGGAATAGAGAATGCAATTTCTGATGCAAGGTCATTTGGAATTAAATCACTTAATAAACCAGCACATCATTATGGATTAAATTTAGTTTTAGGCGGTGGCGAAGTTCAGTTGCTTAATCATGTTTCAGCTTTTGGAACTTTTGCTAACGAGGGTATTAGAGTAGAACCAGTATCCATTTTAGAAGTTAGAGATTCAGAAGGAGAAATTATTTTTGAACATATAGTGGAAGAAAGAAGAGTTATTGATTCTAAATATGTTAAAAATCTTAATATTATTTTATCAACAGATTCTTTGAAGTATCCAACTTTTGGATATAATTCTGATTTGTATTTTGGTGGCAGAGTGGCCAGTAAAACAGGAACAACAGATAACAACAGGGATTCATGAACAATTGGATATGATAGTGGAAATATAGCAGTAGGAGTTTGAGTAGGGAATAATGATAACAGTCCAGCTAACAGAAACCCTGGAAAATTAACTTACGCTATCTGGAGAGCTTCAGTAATAGAGGCTCTAAAAGGTTACCCAGAAACAAGTTTCCCTGAAGCACCATCTTTAATTACGGCTAATACAAAACCAGTACTTAGAGGAATCTCAAGTGGGGGAGTTTCAATACTTATTGATTTAAAAACAGGCTCGTTAGCAACAGAAAATACTCCGCAAGAATTTATTAAGGAAATAATTATTCCAGCATTTCATTCTATTTTGCATTGAATAGTTCGTGGAGATCCAAATGGTCCAGCGCCAGAAGTTAAAGATCAGGCTTATGAGCATTGAGAATATGGTGTTCAAAAGTGGATAAGAATGAATCCAGAAATAGTCAAGGAAGAGATTCAGCAGGTAATAGATGAGATATTAGGATTCACTTCGGTAGAAAAGGTTGAGGTTAAGGATTGAGGATTGGAGAATTAAGAATAAGTAACTTTCTGGTTATTTTCTCCTCACACCGTGTCATCTCAGTATGTTGTCATTGTGTTTGTGTTGGCGTCTGTGTCATTCCGTTTGTGCCATTTCTTTGCCTCCGTGTCTTTGTGTCTGCGTCATTCCGGGAACGAAGTTACCCGGAATCCAGGATTAAAGCTACATGGCATTTAAATTTTCATAAAATTCTTTGTACAAAATATTTTATTAAATTTATATGTTCTCTGTTTAAAAATCTGGATTCCCCAGTCTTCGCTGGAGAATGACACAAGCACAGACGCAACGACGCAGATACAGAAAAAACAGTTACAATAGTAAAATATTATTGTAAATTACAGATTAAAAAAAATAAATAAAAATAAAATATGAAAATAATAAGTTGGAATGTAAATGGATTAAGAGCCTGAGCCCAAAAAGAAAATACAATTGAATATATTGAGAAAAAAAATCCAGATATATTTTGTTTGCAAGAAACAAAGGCACAAAAAGAACAAATAGAAGAATTTTTTCAAAAAGAAAATAAAGACAGGAGTATTAAAGATGGAGAAATTTTTTCAAAATGACCTCATTACTTTTTAAATTCAGCAGAAAAAAAAGGTTATTCGGGGACTGCTATTTTTTCTAAAATTAAACCTATTTCAGAATCCTACGGATTACCAAATCTTAAAGAAAAAGACAAAGAAGGTAGAGTTATAACTTTAGAA
>CAZDWR010000042.1:0-4639 GCA_964509275.1 uncultured Candidatus Saccharibacteria bacterium | reverse complement strand
CTTCTTTTTCAGAAAATTCTTTTTTCTCTTTCTCTTTTTTCTTTTTTTCTTCTCTCTTATCTTCTTTTATATCTTTTTGAAATCTTTCAATATATACAAGTAACGGTGAAGCAACAAAAATTGATGAATATGTTCCAACTATTACTCCCAACATAAGAACCAAAGCAAATGGCCTTATAACCTCTCCACCAAAAATAAATAAAGCTGCTAAAACCACCAATGTAGTTAACGAAGTATTTACTGACCTAACTATGGTCTGTTTTAGAGATTTTCCTACAATTTTTTCAAAAATTTCTCCTTTAATATTTTTTTCTTTTGAAATTTTTAAATTTTCTCTAATTCTATCAAAGACCACGATAGTGTCATTTACTGAAAAGCCGAGAATGGCCAAAAGAGCCGTGACGAATAAAACATCTATTTGATAATTTATAAAGAAAAATCCAAGAATGGCAAATATTCCTGTAGGTATTGCTATGTCATGTATCAGCGTGACTATAGCCACTAAGCCATATCTAAATGAAGACACTGGTTTTGAAACTCCTTTAAAAACAATAGCTATAAATAAAACAATAGCAATTGCCACAAATAAAATTGCGAAAAGTGATTTAGTTACTAGCTCACTTGAAACTGTCGGTCCAATAGTTTTAATTCTTTTTTCCTCAAAAATGTATTGCTGGTCAAAGGTTAATTCCTCTCTTAGTCTCAACTTAACACCGTCTGGTAAATAAGAAACTTTAATAGCAAAACTATCATCTCCTGTTTTTTGTATAATTGAAATTTCCAAGCCCGAATCTTTTACAGCTTCTTTTACTTCTGATAATAAGGGAACTTTATCACTATAAACTACTTCATAAACTGTTCCTCCCTTAAAATCAACTGATAAATTAAAACCAAAAAACCAAACAGATGTTGCAGAAAATAATACAGCCAAAGCTGAAATTATTAGAAATACTTTTTTATATTTTAATATTCACATACTATTTTTTTAATTTATTATTATTGTTTTTAATTCCAAAAAGTATTCTTTTACTTTTATCAGAATTTGAATCTCATGCCATTGCCAGTAAAAAAGTTCTTGTTAATACAATTGCCGTAAACATTGAGACCAAAACTCCAAAACCAAAGGTTAAAGAAAACCCTTGCACCAACGAGCTTGTCATATAAAATAAAATTATTGCTGTTAAAATGGATGACATATTTCCATCTCTAATAGCCAATCAAGCTCTCTTAAATCCTACCTCCACGGCTTCCTTCATTCTCCTGCCAGATCTTAACTCCTCTTTTATTCTTTCAAAAATAAGCACATTAGCATCTACCGCCATTCCTATTGAAATGATAAATCCTGCAATTCCTGCTGCAGTAAAAACAAAACCAAAAGATTTAAAAATTGATAAAGTCAAAACAGAGTATGAAATTAATGCCAAGGCAGCAACTACTCCTGAAAATCTATAAAATATAATTAAAAAAATCATCACTAATATCAATCCAATAATAGCCGCCTTCACTCCTGCGCTTAAAACTGCTTCACCTAAAGATGCCGAAACAGTGTTTGAAGAAACTAAAGAGATAGGTACTGGCAATGCTCCAAATTTTAAATTTCTAGTAAGCTCAGAGGCTTCTTCTAAAGTAAAATTTCCTGAAATTTCAGAAACACCATCCGTAATAGACGCTCTTAAAAAAGGTTCTGATATTGAAACCCCATCAATAAAAATTCCCATTTGTTCTCCTATATGTTCACGAGTTAAATCAGCGAACAGTTCTGTTCCTTCTGGATTAAATCTAATCACTACAGAAGGCTGTCCTGTTTGGTCTCGTGAAAGATTTGCATCTTTAAGATGTCTGCCTGTAAGTCCTGTATGTTTATAGCCCTCCGGTGTGTTTATTTTAAATTCTAAAAGTGGAATTATCCCGATCAGCCTTTTAGCTTCTTCAATATCTGATATTCCTGGTATCTGTATAATTAACCTTCTTCTTTCTTCATTGTTCTCTGAAAAAATAGAAGCTCTTTCAATGGCAATAGATACTTCCGAAGTTCCGAAAGGATTTAGTCTATTTTCCAGAGTTTCTTTTAAAGACTGCATTGCTCCATTTACTTCTATTTCTGGAAGTTCTGAAACATCTGCCTCGTAGGTTAGTTGACTTCCTCCAATCAAATCAAGTCCTAGAGCTATAGTTTTATGCTCTTCTGTGTTTCCTACTTTTCTAGATTCAATTTCAGGACTAACAATATAAAACCACCCAATAAGTGAAATAGCTATTAAAATAATTAAAGAAAATATCTTATATTTATCTATTAATTTACTTTTCATATGGGCAATATTATAGCACAAATATTCAATATGTGCTGTTTTTTCTTATATTTAAAAAGATTTCTCTTTCAAGAAGTTCTTTTTTTCAAAATTAATATTAATCAATTTTGAGTCGTCTAGTATATTTCTGGATTAGACTTTTCAAACATATCCATATTGGGATTTTTTCTTCATTTTTTTTATGGAATAGCCTACAAGCTTCGTAGTTATGCACATATATTATTTTCCTGTCTTTTTTTAATTAAAAAACAGTCAGATTTAAAAATAATACAGCAGATTGTCCCGGATCACAGATAGCTTAATTCTGTATTTTATTGCCAATTCATAAACAAAAAGTTTCCTAAATGACAATAAAAAAAGTTTATTATTATCTAAAAACTTTTATATCTAGAGTTTAATTCAAGCAATTTAAACAATTTAAATTCAGTTCTGAACCAGGAATAATTTAAAAAAACAAATTTCACTTTACTTGATTTATTTTTTAAATAAACAAAACAACGTTATATAAACTTATATTTCTCATTTTCAAAAAGCATTCTAGAAAACAATTTTGCAAACATTTACCTTTTTATCTCATTTATTAACTAAATAAAATCCTTTTTAAAATTCTGTATAAAATATAAATAATAGTTACCAACAATACCCAGCCTCAAAAGGTTGATGAAAATACCGAGTGTCAAAATTCTAAAAAATATAAGTAATACGTATTTTCTTTTTTAATATCTTCCTTGTTGTGATCACTCCCCTCATTAATATTTTTAACATTTATGCTTTCTATTTCTTTGATGCTATCAGTAGTTATTTTTTGCCCAGAAAGATTTTCTACAGCCCTATCATTTATGACGTTCTGGTTACTTAACTTTACAGATTTTATTTCTTCTTCTAAAATTTTTCTTATTTCTTCTTTTAAATCATTTCCTTCTCGTATTATATTTGCTGGTATATTCAAAATACTTTCTGTTGTTAGCTCACTATTTTTTTCCTCGTTATTTTTATTCTTAGGTGTATGATTTTTATTTAAAGGATCAGACCCCTCTTCTTTTTCAATCTTATCTAAATAACCATCACCGTCATCATCCTCGTCTACCATATCTCCAAGCTTGTCTTTGTCTGTGTCTATGTCTATATATATTGACTTTTTACCCAAACTAACTATTTTATTTTCTGCCAGTACTCCCTCTTTTTTACCACTATCTCCAATCTTACTAACTTCTAAAATTTGTGCAGTAAGTTTATTTTCTCCCACTGATGCCGAAAAAGGTATTTTTATATGATGTAAATCATTTTTTGAAACTTCAATTTTTTTTATAAAAAAATCCTTTTTGTTATTGTAAAAAGTTATTGTGCCTGTTATGTCAAAATTAGAATTGTTAAAAAAAGCTAAATTTAAAAACACTTCATCTCCCACAAAAAAAGTACTTTCTGAAAATCACAAACCATCAACTATTCCAATGTTTAATGTTTCCTCAGCAAAGGAAGTAGCTGAGAAAAATAATAACAAAATAAATATGAAAAATTTTTTCATATTATAATATATACATTAAAATAGCAACAAAGTCAAAGTGTCCATGAATGATTTTAAAAGAATTAAAAGATTATCTTTTAAGCCACGTTTCTTTTGCTTAGTTGACCTTTCTTAAAAATACCCTGACTAATGTAGTTCTGCGTTAACTTTTCTAGCTATGAATTAGTTTTTAAATTTGTTCCTCATTAAGAAAAAAGTTAGCTTATGAAGTCGTTAAGAAAAAAACGTCATTTCTTGGAATTATCCTGACTCTGGATATACTAATATATCACTAGAAAAACTAATTCAAAGTTACATAAACAAAAAAGGACTCTCATTTAAGAAGTCCTTTTTTCAAAGTTTCTATTAATCAACCTTGAATTGGCTCGTGTTTTACTGGAACATATCCATTAACCATCCATTTTCCAACCCTTTCATGTGGGTGATTTTTTTTTCACGAGAATTATTTTTTCCACCATTTTGGACATAACGTCCAATCATCATTTGTTTGTCTTTTGTTTTTTTTCTAGTCATTCCAATTGTGTTCCCAGAATGACCCTGACATTTGCTAATAATGCACATTTTTATTTTTCCTATCTTTTTAAATAAAAAAATCTCAGAATAATTTCCAAGACACCAAATTATATTTTAACATAAAACATAAACTTTGCAACAAAAACTCTGGATTCCAGATAGCTTCGCTTCTGGAATGACACAGACGCAATGACGTAGATACAACGCTGGCGTGTTTGTATTTGTGTGTCTGTGTTAGAGGTCGGACTTCTTAAGTGGTTGTGTGGGATAATTTTCGAGCAGTGCGGAGAAA
>CAZDWR010000041.1:3573-4778 GCA_964509275.1 uncultured Candidatus Saccharibacteria bacterium | reverse complement strand
AAAAACTTTTTGTACTGCTCTTCATGGTCAATCTTAAATTTTTCAGATATATCTGAAAGTAAATTTCCACAAATTGTTGCACTACCATACTTTGCTTCATTTTCTGGATTTGTGTCAGCCCAAATATTACTTATTTGGAAAAACTTTTGAAATGGTGCGTCAATTCCTGATTCATTTTTAAATTCATCTGTTTCATTATTATAAAACAATATTTTTTTTATTTTATTATCATCATCAAACTCCCTTTTAACTCGAAAAATATTCTCATCATTTTTTTGAAAAATTCTATTTTTAAATGTTTTTTGTTTATTTTCTTGTATAAAGTCATCCACAACACTCGCAATATCACCAACAAAATCAACTTCTACATAACAATTATCATCTCCATTAATCCCTATTTTTTTTATATTTTTTCCTTTATTTCTTAAAAAGTGAACAGATTCCATTAATGTTGATTTTCCAGAATTATTTTCACCAACAAAAATATTTAAACCACTACCAAACTCACCATTCGGAATCATAAAATCAACATCAATATTTGATATCTTTTTAAAATTTTTAACTTTTAACTTTTTTATAAACATAATATTTTTATTATTTCCTTATACAAACATCTTTTGCATTAGTCCCTTTTTTCAATTTTCTAATGCTGTGATTTTTTGTTCTGTTGAATTTATTATATCATCAAGGGAGGTTAAAAAGGAAGCAATTTTTTCTTGTTCGGGTTTTTGTGGAAGATTTATTTTAAATTTTAGTATATCACCTTTTGATAAATTTTGCTGTGATGAACCCTGACCGTGTAATTTAAAATATTTTTGATTTTGGTTTATATATTTTCTCAAGAAACAAATATTAGTGTTATTTCTTTCTTTTATTCTTAACAACCCCATTCTTTGATTTAATACATATTTATTATTATTTGGAATAATATCGACTAAACCTAAAAAATTACCGTGAGCAACATCACTTAAAACCATAATTAAATCATTTTTGTTTAAATACCAGTCTGCATAATTTACGGTTTTGTGTTTAACTTTCATTTTTCCTGAAATATCAATACTGTTCAATGTGATTAAATTATACTTTCCATCTTCTACAACATGTTTTTCAAAAGCACCACCATTTTTATAATCACAAATATCTCCCAACTTTTTTTCTTCCCTTTTTAAATTTCTGGATTAACTTGGCGCATAGGTGAAACCCTA
>CAZDWR010000041.1:0-3559 GCA_964509275.1 uncultured Candidatus Saccharibacteria bacterium | reverse complement strand
TTGTTGCATTATTCCTTTTTTGTAATTTTCTAATTCTTCTTTTTGGTTTTTTAAATTTCCTAGCCAGTCGTCTACTCCACCTAAAAAGGAGGCAATTTTTTCTTGTTCGGGTTTTTGGGGAAATACAATAGGACAACCTAAGACTTCATCTTTTCTTAAATTTGTCTGACTTACTCCGTTATTAAATTTTAAATAGTATTTATTCCTATTTAAAATTCTAATTAAAAAGTTGCTAAAAATTTCATCTGATTTAATTCTTCCTATCCTTTGGTTTACTGTATATTTATTGTCTAAATCAACTAAAAAGCATTTTGCTAGTGCTTTACCATTCGGAATATCACTCATTACAATAGTAATATCATCTTTAAATAGTGGAAAAATTTGCCTATTTGAATATTTTTTTACCTTTCCATCTCTAGAAATAAATTTTGAGTTTACGACAATATATCCACTTTTTGAAATATCTTGTTCATGAGCTTTGCCATTCCAAAATCTTGAAATTTCTCCCAGTTTTTTTTCTTCCCAGTTGTCTGTGAAATTTGGAAAACGGAGGGTTGGGTGGTGGCGAGCGGAGCTCGCCACCTTTTCATTATTTTTTTTTAATTCTTGATTAGTCATATTATTTTCTAAATAATTTTATATATTCATCCATTATAAAAAGGCGGTTTCGGGAAAACCCTGTCCTCTCTTTTAAAATTCCTAAATTAACAAAATCTTGTATCAAGTTATTAGCAGCAGGATACTGTATTCCTAAATGTTTTTCAATGTCTTTAACATTAACAATGGGATCTGAAAATAAATATATCAAAAGTTTTCTTCCTCTTTCTGCTTTTCTCCCTAATGTGGCAATTTTGTTTTCAAAACTTTCTCGTAACTTTAAAATATTTTCAAAGGTTTTTTTCGATTTTATTGCTGTTTCGATAATGCCTTCAAGAAAAAATAAAATTCATTGTTCCAGATCAGAATTAAACCTTACCTTATCTAAAGATTCATAATAAGACTGCCTGTGAGTTTCAAAAAAATCTGAAATATATAAAACTGGATATTTCAAAAATTTTCTTTCTATTAACTGCAAAGAAATCAAAAGTCTACCTATACGTCCGTTACCATCTAAAAATGGATGTATGGTTTCAAACTGATAATGTCCTATTGCCGTTTTTATTAAAATTGGTATATCCAAATTTTCATTATGCCAAAACTTCTCCCAGTCCGATAATAATTCTGAAAGTTCCTGATGGTGCGGTGGTACAAAATGAGCTGTATTTATAGAAGCTCCACCAAACCAGTTTTGACTTGTGCGTATTTGTCCTGGCATTTTTTGCTCACCACGAACCCCATACAAGAGAGTTTTATGAGTTTCTTTGATCAGTCTCACTGATACAGGTAGTTGTTGCAAATTCTCGATAGATTCATTCATGGCTGAAATATAGTTTTTTATCTCTTGTCAATCATCTCTTTTTTCTGGATCAATCTCATCTTTTGATAAAAGAGCTTCGTCCATTCCTATCTTTGTACCCTCAATTTTTGATGAAGAAACTGCCTCTGATACAACATGCATTTGTATAAAAAAATTTACATCTGGCACTAGACTACCATAAGCATTTAACTCGCCCAACAATCCCGTCGCCTTTTCCAAATAAACAAAAATCTTTTTATTTTCTATCGTAAAATCATGATTTATTGATGAAGGTAAGAAATACTCATATTGTTGAGGTGTATTTTTATCATTTATTTTATTTTGCCCTGATGTATATTCTTTCATAAAGATAGTGTAACATGTTATATTATTAATTAAAAGATAAAAAGATAATAAAGAATATTATATTATGCTTTAAAATGGTTTTTCTATTTTCAGTTCATCACAAAATTCTGTAATTTTAATTTGCATTTCTTTTTCTTCTTTTTGTAAATTTTTTAAATTTTCTGAAACTTCTGCTATATCAATTTCTTCTTCCTCTTCAAAAGTATCTACATAGCGCGGAATATTTAAATTAAAATCATTTTCTATAATTTCATTTATTTTTGCAATATGAGAATATTTTTTAATTTCTTTTCTTTCTGTGTAAGTTTTAAAAATCTTTTTTATATTTTCATCAGTCAAAGTATTTTGGTTTTTACCTTTTTCAAATTCTTTAGAAGCATCGATAAATAAAATATCGGTATTTTTTCTGTTTTTCTTAAAAACTAAAACTGTGGCTGGAATAGACGTTCCATAAAATAAATTAGATGGAAGTCCAATAACGGCGTCCAAAGTATTTTGTTTTTCTATAATATATTTTCTAATTGTTCCCTCTGCTCCACTTCTAAACAAAGCTCCATGAGGCAAAACCACAGCCATAGTTCCATTATCCGCAAGATGATACAACATATGAGTTACAAAAGCATAGTCAGCAGCTCCTTTTGGTGCAAGTTTTCCGTATTCTACAAATCTATCATCATTAACTAAAACTGGGTCAGTATCTGATTTCCATTTTAGAGAAAATGGCGGGTTAGCAACAATTGCTTCAGCTCGTAAATCTGGGAATAAATCGTTGCTTAAAGTATCATCTTGACGAATATCAAAATCATTAAAATGAATATTGTGCAAAATCATATTCATTCGCGCAAGGTTATGGGTTGTAGAATTTATTTCTTGACCATAATAATCTGTGACTTTTGTTTCTTTACCAATTTTTAAAAGCAAAGAACCAGAACCACAAGTTGGGTCATAGACTGATTTTATTCTTTCTTTTCCATATGATACTATTTTTGAAAGCAAAGTTGAAATTTGTGCTGGAGTATAAAACTCTCCGCCTTTTTTTCCAGAACCTGCCGCAAACTGTCCAATCAAATATTCATAAGCGTCTCCTAAAATATCAACTTTTGAATCTTCAATCTTAAAATCAATTTCTCCAAGACTTGTCATCACATTTACTACTACTTCATTTTTTTGACTTTCTGACTTTCCAAGTTTTGATGAAGAAAAATCCATATCTCTAAAAAGACCCGCAAAGTCGTCTTCACTATCTGTTCCCTTTGAGGTATTTTCAATATTATTTAAAACATTTTTAACATCTTCCAGAATAAAATTCTCTTCTCCCTCTATTTCTTTATTTCCTTTTTTTACTAAATAAGAAAATAATTCTGTGGGTTTTAAAAAATACCCCAACTCTTCCTGCGAAGCTTTTCCCATTGCTTCCAAATATTTTTTCTCTCCTGAAATATCTATAAATTTTTTATTTTCTAATTTTAATTTTTTATTTGCAAAATCTTCTTGTTTTTCTGAAAGATATTTATAAAAAATAAAACCAAGCAAATAATTTTTATATTCGTCAGAATTCATTGTGCCTCGTAATGCATTTGCAGAAGCCCACAATTTAGATTCTAAGTTTCTTTTTTCTTCATTATTCATAAAAATAATTATATCACTCCTAATCATTTTTTAAAAACATTTAATTAGAATCAATACTCTCTTCTCAAAAAATAAAAAAATAAAAAAAACGACATCCGATGTCGTTGTTTTTAAAAAAAAAATTAAATCAAAAATTCTATCACGTCGCCGTCTTGCACTATATATTCT